>DASZXM010001139.1:0-15458 GCA_035546415.1 Pseudonocardiaceae bacterium | reverse complement strand
CCTCGCCGAGGCAACCCAACCAGTGTAAGCCGATTCGTTGGCAGACGGTCAACCGGGGTGCGCTGGTCAGCCCGGGTCCGGGTGTCCGGGGCCCCGGGACCGGTCCGCGGACACCCCCGGACAGCCCCCGGCCCCCCCGACGACGGTCCGCGAACGGCTCGGTCGACGGCTCTGGCGACCGGGCCGGGACGTCACGCGTTGCCGTCGAACAGACTGGTGACCGAGCCGTCCTCGAAGACCTCTTCGATAGCTCTGGCCAGCAGGGGAGCGATGGACAGCACGGTCAGGCCGGGGAACCGCTTCTCATCCGGGATGGGCAGCGTGTTGGTGAAGATCACCTCGCGCGCACCGCACGCGGCCAGCCGTTCGGATGCGCCATCGGACAGCACGCCGTGCGTGGCCGCCAGCACGACGTCCGCCGCACCCTCGTCGAGCAGCTGGCGGACGGCCTTGGCGATCGTGCCGCCGGTGTCCACCATGTCGTCCACCACGACGCACAGGCGGCCGCTGATCTCGCCGACCACCCGGTTGGCGACCACCTCGTTGGGCTTGAGCGGGTCGCGTGTCTTGTGGATGAACGCGATCGGCACGCCGCCGAGCTGGTCGGCCCACTTCTCCGCCAGCTTGGTGCGGCCGGAGTCCGGCGACACCACGACCATGTTCTCGTTGGAGTAGGCCGCGGCGACGTGCTGGGCGAGGATGTTCTGCGCGAACAGGTGGTCCACCGGGCCGTCGAAGAAGCCCTGGATCTGCGCGGTGTGCAGGTCGACGGCCATGATCCGGTCGGCGCCCGCCGTCTTGAACAGGTCGGCGATCAGCCGGGCCGAGATCGGCTCGCGGCCCTTGTGCTTCTTGTCCTGCCGCGCGTACGGGTAGAACGGCATGATCACGGTGATCCGCTTGGCGCTGGCCCGCTTCAGCGCGTCCACCATGATCAGCTGTTCCATCACCCACTGGTTGATGGGCGCGCAGTGGCTCTGGATGACGAACGCGTCGCTGCCCCGGACCGACTCGTCGAACCGGACGAAGATCTCCCCGTTCGCGAAGTCGTACGCCGACTGCGGCGTGATCTCGACGTTCAGGTGCTTGGCAACCTCCTCCGCCAGGTCGGGGTGTGCCCGACCGGAGAAGAACATCATGTGCTTCTTCGGCGTCCCTGTCTTGGGGCTCATCGGTGTGTGTCCTCTGTGTCGGCGGAGGCTGTCCCGACCCGCTCGTCCAGCGCCCGCCGCGCCGCCTCCGCCGCCGCGGTGCCCGGTCGGTTCTTCAGCACCCAGTCGTCGATGTTGCGCTGCGGTCCGCCGGACACCGCGAGGGCGCCTGGAGGGACGTTCCGCCGGATCACGGTCCCCGCCCCGCTGTAGGCGCCGTCGCCGATGGTGACCGGGGCGACGTACATGTTGTCCGACCCCATCTTCACATGCGAGCCCACGACACTTCGATGCTTGTTCACGCCGTCGTAGTTGACGAAGACGCTGGCAGCGCCGATGTTGCTGTGTTCGCCGATCGTCGCGTCGCCGACGTAGCTCAGGTGCGGCACCTTGCTGCCCGCGCCGATCTCCGAGTTCTTGACCTCGACGAACGTGCCGATCTTGCCCTGTTCGCCCAGGCGGGTGCCCGGCCGCAGGTAGGCGAACGGGCCGACGCCGGCACCCGGCCCGATCCACGCGTCCGAGCCGTGCGTGCGCACCACGGACGCGCCCGCGCCGACGGTGACGTCGGTCAACGTCGTGTCCGGACCGATCGTCGCGCCCTCGCCGACGACGCACGCCCCGCGCAGTTGCACACCGGGCTCCAGCAGCACGTCCCTGGCCAGCTGGACGTCCACGTCCAGCCAGGTCGTGGCCGGGTCCACGATGGTCACGCCGGCCTTCATCCAGTCCCGCACCAGCCTGCGGTTCAGCTCGGCGCCCAGACCGGCCAGCTGTACGCGGTCGTTGACGCCCTCCACCTGCCAGGTGTCCGAGCAGGCCAGTGCGCCCACCCGCTGCCCGGCGGCACGTGCGATGCCGAGCACGTCGGTGAGATACAACTCACCCTGGGCGTTGTCAGTGGACAGTTCGGCCAATGCGGACACCAGCACGGCCGCGTCGAACGCGTACACGCCGGAGTTGATCTCCGGGATCGCCTGCTGTTCCGGTGACGCGTCGGCCTGCTCCACGATGCCCGCGACCGAGCCGTCGGCGTCCCGCACGATCCGGCCGTAGCCGGTCGGGTCGGCCACGACGGACGTCAGCACCGTCACCGCGTTGCCGCCCTCGGCGTGCGCGGCCAGCAGTTCCTTCAGGGTGTCGGTGGTCAGTAAGGGGACGTCGCCGTAGCTCACGACGACCGTCCCGGTGAGACCGGTCGGCAGTTCGCGCAACGCGCAGGACACGGCGTGCCCGGTGCCCCGCTGGCGGTCCTGGAAGGCGACGGTGACCTGGCGGCCGACGGTCTTCGTGATCTCCGCCAAGTGCTCCTCGACCCGGTCCTTGCCGTGCCCGACGACAACGACAAGGTGGTCGGGATCGACCCCCGCGACGGCGCGCACGGCGTGCTCGACCAGCGTCCGGCCGGCGATCCTGTGCAACACCTTCGGGGTGGCCGACCGCATCCGGGTGCCTTCGCCGGCGGCCAGAATGATCGTGCTCACCGGACCGTGGGTCCCGTCCTCGGGCATCGAGGAACTCCCTCGTGATCGACGCGCACACCCACCCTGGCGCGCCATGGCCCCAGGTGGGGGTGCTGGTGGGGTGCTCAGTGCGCGTCGATCCTACGGGGCGTCCGGCAGTATCCATGTCGGCCCGGTGGCCGGGTCCGACATGCCCGGGTGGCCCGGATCGCGGTCCCGGTGGCCGGCCGTCGGGCCCGGTGTGGTCGGCGGTTCCGTCGTGACGCCGTTGCCGCCGGAGCGCTTCGCCAGGTACATCGCCGCGTCCGCGCGGGCCAGCACCGACGAGGCGGTCTCGTTCGGCCGCAGCGCCACCACGCCCACCGACAGCGTCACACCGCGGGACAGCGCGTGCGGCAGCTCGGCGACCTTGCGCACGGCGCGGTTCAGCGCGGCCTCGGCGGCCGCCAGCGGCGCACCGGGCAGCAGTGCGACGAACTCGTCGCCGCCGTAGCGGGCCACCAGGTCGTCGCCGCGCAGCGTGTTCTTCAGCGTGCCGGCGATCACCCGCAGCACGTCGTCACCGTCGGCGTGCGACGCACGGTCGTTGACGCCCTTGAAACCGTCCAGGTCGACCAGTGCCACGGCGACCGGCTGCACGGCGGGCGGGCCGAGCAGCTCTTCGAGGCGCTCGTCCAGCTTGCGGCGGTTGGGCAGGCCGGTCAGCGGGTCGTGCATGGCCTGCTCGGTCACCGTGCCGTGCACGCGGGACAGGCGTTCGTGCTCGCGGCGGGTCCGCAGGGTCACCATGCGGTTGTTCCGCATGCCCCACAGCTCGTCCTCCAGTTCGCGGGCGTAGTCCTCCAGCGCGCTGGTGGTGAACTCGGCGCCCTGCGGGCCGGACAGCCGGGCGAACTCGCGCACCAGCGACATCTTCAGCACCTGCTCGGTGCGGTCGTCGGCCAGCCGCTCGCGCACGTCGACCAGCGTGGCCAGTGCGTCCTCCAGCCGGTCCGCGGCGGCCAGGCTGCGGGCCAGGGCCATCGTCAGGATGATGATCGCGTAGGGCTGGCTGGCGCGTTCGAGGAGTTCGTAGAGCCGGTCCAGGTGTTGCTCGCCGGGGTTGGCCAGGGCGTGCGCCGCGCCCAGTTCGGGAACCTGGTCGGCGCCCGGGCGGCTGGTGTCGCGGGGGAACAGCGACTGCGCGTACGGGCCCTCGGCGGCGTCGGCCATGGCGGACGCCGTGATGATCCGCTCCCGGGCCGTCGCGTCCTGGTCGATGCGCTCCAGGCGCAGCGCCCAGCCCAGTTGCAGGCGTACCCGGTTGATGAGGTGGATGGCGATCTCGTGCGGTCCGGCGCCGGCCCGGATCACCTGGTCGGCCCGTGCCATCACCTGGTCGGCGACCTCGTAGACGCCCAACTGCGTCAGTGCCAGCGCGATGTCCACCAGGACACCGGACAGGGCCCGCTGGAAGTCCCTGCGGCCGGCCAGCCGCTCGGCCAGTGTCTCGTCGTCCAGCATGGCCAGCGACCGCGCGACCTCGGTGATCGCCTCGTCCTCCTCGGCCGTGCGCAGGTAGCGGTGGCAGCGCAGCGCGTGCGCGCCCGCTTCCATGATCACCAGCGTGTGCCGGCGGGCGTGGTCGAGCAGTTCGTCCAACAGCGGGTCCATCGCCTCGCCGTCGAAGTCGATCGCGTTGAGGCGGGCCACCAGCGCGCTGCGCAGCAGCTGGGCGACCGTCATCGGCTCGGCCCGCCGCCGCGTCTCGGCGAGCAGGTCCTCCAGTTCGGCGATGATCTCCTGTTGCGTCTCGCTGTCGCTACGCTGCGTGACGGCGACGAGTTCGCGGGCCCTGCCCAGCAGCCACGCCTCGGAGATCTCGCCGTACGACAGCCCGGCGCTCTGGCCAGGCGCCATCGACATGCCGGCAGGTATGCCGTCCACCTCGTTCGTCAGTGCGGCACCCCCGTCCGGTGTGAGTGGCGGCGTCATGATCGAGGTGGTCCTTGTCCTGCTCCGCCGCCAGGATTCGAACCTGGACCATCGGAACCAAAATCCGAGGTGCTGCCTTTACACTACGGCGGATCGCGCGGAAGGCGAGTGTTTTCACCCGTGCATCCGTACGTCTTCATGGTGGCAGGTCCGTACCGCGTGGTTCCCGGCGGGCGGTCGCACACATCCGTTCCTGTCGCCCGTACGAATATCACACGATCATCCGTCACACCAGGTGAGCAAACCTGGGTACCCACGCGTTGGCTGGGCATGATGGAGCTATTCCCAACCTTCGCCCCCGTAGGTTACGGTGGCGTAGGTTAGGTTCCCCTAAGAAACGCGAGGTACCACATGACGAGCACCCTCGACCGGGCCGAACAGGCCCGACCCAGCGGACCGAAGCCGGTCATCGACGGCAGGCGGCACGGATGGTCGCAGTTCGCGGTCTACGTGTTCGTGCTGGTCCCGATGGTGGCACTGGTGGCGGCGATCCCGTTCGCCTGGGGATGGGGGCTCAACTGGGTGGACGTCGTGCTGGCCGTCGCGTTCTTCTACATCAGCGGCCTGGGCGTCACCATCGGGTACCACCGGCACTTCACGCACAGTTCGTTCAAGGCCAAGCGGTGGCTGCGCGTGACACTCGCGGTCTGCGGCAGCATGGCGGTCCAGGGCCCGCCGATCATCTGGGTCGCCGACCACCGCCGCCACCACGCGTTCTCCGACCGGGACGGCGACCCGCACTCGCCGTGGTTGTTCGGCACGTCGCCGGTGGCGATCGCCAAGGGCTTCTGGCACGCGCACATGGGCTGGCTGTTCGACCGCGACCTGACCAACAAGCAGCGCTTCGCCCCCGACCTGCTGGCCGACGCCGACATCGTGCGGGTCAACAAGCTGTTCGGCCTGATCACGGCCGGCACCCTGCTGCTGCCGGCGCTGCTGGGCGGCCTGCTCACCTGGTCCTGGTGGGGCGCGCTGACCGCGTTCTTCTGGGCCAGCCTGGTGCGTATCGCCGTGCTGCACCACGTGACGTGGTCGACGAACTCGATCTGCCACATGATCGGCGAGCGGCCGTTCGCGGCCCGGGACAAGTCGGCGAACTTCTGGCCGCTGGCGATCCTGTCGTTCGGCGAATCGTGGCACAACCTGCACCACGCCGACCCGACCTGCGCGCGCCACGGCGTCCGGCGTGGTCAGATCGACACCTCGGCCAGGCTGATCTGGATGTTCGAGAAGTTCGGCTGGGTGCGCGACGTGCGCTGGCCGACACCGCAGCGACTGGCGAGGATCGCCAGTTCGACGTCATCGGAGTGAGGTAAGGACGCTGAGCACGACGAAGCCGGTCGTCCGCGTGCGGATGACCGGCAGCCAGCGCCGGCAGCAACTGCTGGACGTGGCACGGGAACTGCTGGCCGAACGCGGGTTCGACGCGACGTCGGTGGAGGAGATCGCGCATCGCGCGGCGGTGAGCAAACCGGTGGTGTACGCGCACTTCGGTGGCAAGGAGGGCATCTACGCGGTCGTCGTGGACCGCGAGATGCGGCGTGTGCTGGACCGGATCGAGTCGTCCCTCGCCGTCGGCGGCCATCCCCGTGAGCTGCTGGAACGCGCCGCACGTGCCTTCCTGGCGTACGTGGAGGAGTACCCGGACGGCTTCCGCATCCTGGTCCGCGACTCGCCGGTGGCCGGCGCGTTCTCCAGCCTGCTCGGCGACATCGCCAGCCGGGTCGAGGGCGTGCTCGGCGTCCATTTCGAGCACTACGGCTACGACCCCAAGCTGGCAGCGGTGTACGCACACGCACTGGTCGGCATGGTGGCACAGACCGGTCAGTGGTGGCTGGACGTGCGCGCGCCGTCCCGAGACGAGGTCGCGGCACACCTGGTGAACCTCGCGTGGAACGGCCTGTCCCACCTGGACCGTTTCCCGGCGCTGCGGTGATCGACACCATCGGCGCCCTGCTGTGGCAGGTCACGCTGGCGTGGCAGCGCGCGATGCGCGCCGCGCTGGAGCCGCACGACCTGACGCACATCCAGTTCGTCCTGCTGTACGCGGCGTGGTCCATGGACGGCCACCCGACGCAGGACGAGATCGCCGAGCACACCGGCACCGAACAGGCGATGGCCGCGCAGGTGCTGCGCAGGCTGGCGGCCCGGCAGTTGGTCACCCGGGAACTGGACCCGGACGACCCGAAGGCGCGGCGGATCGTGCTCACCGAGACCGGCCGGCACGTCCTCGCGGACGCGGTGTCGGACGTGGAGATCACCGAGGCGGAGTTCTTCGCCGCGCTCGGCCCGTCGGCCGACGACTTCCGGCGCAACCTGGACGCGCTGCGCGCCGGTTAGGGTTCGCGGGTGGACGAACTGCGCCTGACCGTCGACGGCCGAGTGGCGACCATCACGATCGACCGCCCCGCCCGGCGCAACGCGATGAGCTTCGAGATGTGGTCGGCGCTGCCCGCACTGATGGCGGCCGTGACGTCGTCCGAGGCCCGAGTGCTCGTGATACGTGGCACGGATCACTTCTCGGCGGGCGCGGACATCAGCGAGTTCGCCGACCTGCGGCACGGCCCGGAGGGCGCCCGCCGCTACGGCGACGCGGTGCACGCGGGCGAGCGGGCCATCGCGTCGCTGCCCGTGCCGACGATCGCGGCGATCACCGGCTTCTGCATCGGCGGCGGCTGCGAAATAGCACTGGCCTGCGACATCCGGATCGCCGCGACCGATTCCCGCTTCGGCATCACGCCGGCGAAGCTGGGCATCGTCTACAACTTCACGTCGACGCGGCAGCTCGTGGCGGCGGTGGGCCCGGCGTGGGCGAAACAGATCCTGTTCAGCGGTGACCTGGTCGACGCGCCGACGGCGTTGCGCATCGGCCTGGTCAACGAGGTCGTGCCGGCGGTCGGGGAACGGGTGGCGGACCTGGCGGCCACGATCGCCTCGCGGGCGCAGGTCGGCGTCCGGGCGGCCAAGGAGATCGTCAACAGAATCGGCGTGGGCCAGACGGACGAGGACGCCGGCGTCCAGGCCCTGTATGACAAGGCGGTCCTGAGCGACGACTACGCGGAAGGCGTGGCCGCGTTCCTCGCCAAACGGGCACCCAACTTCTGACTCACACTCGATGGAGTGGTCTACCAGCCGATCATGGCCCGACCCTGCTGTGAGATCTCCCACAAGCCTCCGGTCGTCGGCCGGGAAGTCGGTGGCCGCACCACGTAGGCTGGTAGCCGAGAACCCCTCCTAGGCGCCTCGTCCCGGGCAGGGGTCTGTCTGCGTCCCCGCAAACGCTCGCCAAGGAGCTGCCGTGCCCTCGCCCGGACCGCTTTCCGGACTCCTTCGTGCCCTGCTGCCCGATGCCGGGCTGCGCTCGGTGGTCGACCACGCCGGTACCGGGTTGCTGGAACTGGAGGGGCCGACGGCCACCCGACCGCTGGTCACCGCCGCCCTGGCGGCGCCGGAGGATGTCGGCGGCGCCGGCCGGACCGTCCTGATGGTGACCGCCACCGGCCGGGAGACCGAGGAGCTCACCGCCGTCCTCGGCGACCTGCTCGGTGACGACGTCGTGGCGAGCTTTCCCAGCTGGGAGACCCTGCCGCACGAGCGCCTGTCGCCGCGCGCGGACACCGTCGGCCAGCGCCTGGCCGTCCTGCGCAGGCTGGCGCACCCCGAGGAGCACGGTCCGCTCAACGTCGTCGTGGCGACCGTCCGCAGCCTCATCCAGCCCCTCGCGCCCGGCCTGGGCGAACTCCAACCGGTCGAGCTGAAGGTCAACGAGGAGCAGGATTTCGAGCACGTCGTCGAGCGGCTGGCCGAACTCGCCTACGCGCGCGTGGACATGGTGGAGAAGCGCGGCGAGTTCGCCGTGCGCGGCGGCATCCTGGACCTGTTTCCGCCGACCGCCGAACACCCGGTCCGGGTGGAATTCTGGGGCGACGAGGTGTCCGAGATCCGGGCGTTCGCCGTCGCCGACCAGCGGTCGCTGCCCGGTGAGATCACCGAGGTCACCGCGACGCCGTGTCGCGAGTTGCTGCTCACCGACCGCGTCCGCGCGAAGGCCGCCGGGCTGGCCGCCGAACACCAGGCCGACGCCCAGTTGGCCGAGATGCTGGCCAAGCTCGCCGAAGGCATCCCGAGCGAGGGCATGGAGGCGCTCATCCCCGCCTTGTGCGAGGGCGAGATGCAACTGCTCACCGATGTCGTCCCGGACGGCACGCACGTCATCGTCACCGACCCGGAGAAGGTCCGCGCCCGTGCCCACGATCTGGTGCGCACCGGCCAGGAATTCCTCGAAGCGTCCTGGATGGCCGCGGCCGGCGGCGGTATCGCACCGATCGATCTGGGCGCATCCGCCTACCGCGCGCTTGCCGACGTGGCGACACATGCCCGCACCGCCGACCGTCCATGGTGGACACTGTCCCAGCTGACCAGCGAGACCGAAGGCGTGTTGCGGCTGGACGTCAAGCCGGTCGAGGCGTATCGGGGCGAGCTGCCCAGGGCGTTCGCCGACCTGCGCGCGCACACCGCCACCGGCGGCACCGCCGTCCTCGTCGTGCCCGGGTCCGGTACCGCGCAGCGCGCCGTGGAGCAGTTGCGCGACGCGGACGTCCCGGCGCGCCTTGCCGAGCACGGTCTCACCGAACCCGCCGACGCCGCCCTGGTGACCGTCGTGCGCGGCCGGCTGGAGGACGGGTTCGCCGTCCCCGAACTGGGCTACGTCGTGCTCACCGAGACCGACCTGACCGGCGGCCGCGGCGGCACGTCCACCCGGGACATGCGGCGCAGCCTGCCCAGCCGCCGCCGCAACGCCGTCGACCCGCTCGCCCTGCGCCCCGGTGACCACGTCGTGCACGAGCAGCACGGCATCGGCCGCTACGTGGAGATGGTGCAGCGCACCGTCGCCGGCGCCACCCGCGAGTACCTGGTGCTGGAGTACGCCGCGAGCAAGCGCGGCCAGCCCGGCGACCGGCTTTTCGTGCCCACCGACCAGCTGGACGAGGTGTCCCGCTACGTCGGCGGTGAGCTGCCGACGTTGAACAAGCTGGGCGGCTCGGACTGGAAGAACACCAAGGCGAAGGCGAAGAAGGCGGTCAAGCAGATCGCCGCCGAACTCGTCCAGCTGTACGCGGCGCGGCAGGCGGCGCCCGGCCACGCGTTCGGCGCGGACACGCCGTGGCAGCGCGAACTGGAGGACGCGTTCCCGTTCACCGAGACGCCCGACCAGCTCGCCGCCATCGACGAGGTCAAGACCGACATGCAGAAGGCCGTCCCGATGGACCGGGTCATCTGCGGTGACGTCGGCTACGGCAAGACGGAGATCGCGGTGCGCGCCGCGTTCAAGGCGACGCAGGACGGCAAGCAGGTCGCCGTGCTCGTGCCGACGACGCTGCTGGCGCAACAGCACCTGAACACGTTCACCGAACGCATGCAGTCGTTCCCGGTGACCATCAAGGGCCTGTCGCGGTTCACCGACCCGATGGAGTCCGAGGCCACCATCGCGGGCCTGGCCGACGGCGGCGTGGACATCGTGATCGGCACCCACCGCCTGTTGCAGACCGGGATCCGCTGGAAGGACCTCGGCCTGGTGATCGTGGACGAGGAACAGCGTTTCGGCGTGGAGCACAAGGAACACATCAAGGCGCTGCGCACGCACGTCGACGTGCTCACCATGTCCGCGACGCCGATCCCGCGGACGCTGGAGATGAGCCTGGCCGGCATCCGCGAGATGTCCACGATCCTCACGCCGCCCGAGGAACGGCACCCGATCCTGACCTACGTCGGCGGCTACGACGACAAGCAGGTAGCCGCGGCGATCCGCCGCGAACTGCTCCGCGACGGCCAGGTCTTCTACGTGCACAACAGGGTTTCCTCGATCGAGCGGGCCGCCCGCAGGCTGCGCGAGCTGGTGCCCGAGGCGCGCATCGTGACCGCGCACGGCCAGATGAACGAGGACCGGCTGGAGAAGATCATCCAGGGTTTCTGGGAACGCGAGCACGACGTCCTGGTGTGCACCACGATCATCGAGACCGGCCTGGACATCTCCAACGCCAACACGCTGATCGTGGAGCGCGGCGACATGCTCGGCCTGGCGCAGCTGCACCAGTTGCGCGGTCGGGTGGGCCGGGGCCGGGAGCGTGGCTACGCGTACTTCCTGTACCCGCAGGAGGCTCCGCTCACCGAGACGGCGCACGACCGGCTGGCCACGATCGCGCAGAACACCGAACTGGGTGCCGGCATGGCGGTGGCCATGAAGGACCTGGAGATCCGCGGTGCCGGCAACATCCTGGGCGCCGAGCAGTCCGGGCACATCGCGGGCGTCGGCTTCGACCTGTACGTGCGGCTGGTCGGCGAGGCCGTGGAGGCGTTCCGCAAGCACGCGGGCGCCGACGGTGCCGAGACCGACGAGGAACTCGCCGAGGTGCGGGTCGACCTGCCCGTCGACGCGCACATCCCGCACGACTACGTGCCCGGCGAACGGCTTCGGCTGGAGGCGTACCGCAAGATCGCGGCCGCGGCCGACGCGGACGGACTGGCCGCCGTGCGCGACGAGCTCGTCGACCGGTACGGCCCGACACCGGTACCGGTGGACAATCTCCTTGCGGTGGCGGCATTCCGGCAGGTGTGCCGGCAGCACGGCGTCACCGAGGTGGCGACGCAGGGCAGCAGCATCCGGTTCGCGCCGCTGCCGCTGCTGGACTCCCAGCTGGTGCGGCTGCATCGCTTGTACCCCAAAGCGTTGTACAAGGCCGTGGCGCACACGGTGTCCGTACCGCGGCCGACCGAGGGGCCCGCGGGTGGCCGGTTGGGTGCACCGCCGCTGCGGGACCGGGAACTGTTGGACTGGGCGGCGAAGTTCCTGGAGTCGCTCGCGGGTATTCCAACCCCGGTTGGCTGATTCCACTCGACGGTGGCCATTTCCTCTCACGATGCGGCGTGGTTTCGTGTGAATGCGTGAGCATTTTCCGTTACGTCATACTCCGAAAGGGTGATTGGCCGATCTGGCGAGTGGATGCATCTGTGGTTGTCCGAATCGACGCACTAACCTGCTGGAGGCAGAGCGGTGCGGCGATCCAGGATTACGGGAGCGCACGTGTGATGCCAGCCAACCCAACGGCTCCACCAGTGGTTTCGCGGTCCTGTCACGCCGTGTCGACCGTGTGCCGACAGCCGGTCGGACGCGTTTCGTTTCGCCGCGTGTGTGGCCGGGACTACAGTGGCAATTCCGGTTCGCCGGTGCGGACACCGCTTGTCCGACCGGCATACTTGCCGATGACCCACGAAAGCGGTGCGGCCGGATTCACCGGTCCGCCACCAGATTTTCGACTGCCGAACGTACCCACCGGATGAGCACGACGCCATCAGCCCAGACATCGCTCCGACCGCCAGCCCGGTCGGCGCTGGTCGCCGCCTGGCTGCGGGCGCTGGCGCCGACCGGCTTCACGCCCATGCCCCGGGACGAGTTCGAACAGCTGATCGCCCACCACGTCGACGAACTGGCTGCCGGCATGGCGGCCGACCCGGTGTCCCTGCCGCACGGGGCCCGGGCGGGCGCCGCGCTCATCGCCGCCCGATTCACCGACTCGGAGAGCCTGCGCGCGACCCTGCGGGTGCTGGCCCACGGCCTGTCCGCGATGGCCGAGGAGGCGGACCTGCCCGATCCGTCCGGCCGGGCGTTCGCGATGCTCGGCGCGGTCGGCTCCGGGTACTCGGCCGCGTTGCGCGACTGGCTGTTCGACCAGCAGGAAGAGGTCAAGCTCGCGCTGCAACGCGCCACCGGCGAGGTGGAACGCAGGCTGCGGCGCAGCGAGATGCGGTTCCGCGAGGTGTTCGTCCGTTCCGCGATCGGCATCGCGATCAGCAGCCCCGGCGGCAAGATCGCCCAGGTCAACCCGGCCCTGGCGGACATACTCGGCGTGTCGGCCGACGAACTGGTCGGCCGCAGCATCGAGGAGTTCTTCCACCCGCAGGACGCCGTGGACCTGCGCAGCGACTACCACGAGCTCAACGGCCTGGGCGGCAAGCCGCTGCGCCGTCGCAGGCGGCTGGTCCGCTCCGACGGCCAACTGGTCTGGGTGCACCTCACGGTGTCCGTGCTGCGCGACGTGGACGACGTGCCCACGCTGCACCTGACGATGGTGGAGAACGTCAGCGACCTGCACCTGCTGCAGGACCTGACCAGCCATCAGACCCTGCACGACGTGCTCACCGGCCTGCCCAACCGGCAGTACCTGCTGTCCCAGCTCCAGTCCCAGCTGTCCGGCCAGGTCGCAGGCGACCAGGTCACGCTGTTCCACCTGGACCTGGACGGCTTCGCGGCGATCAACCACGGCCTGGGCCCCGAGCACGGCGACCGCCTGCTGACCGTCGTGGCCCGCAGGCTGGAGGCGCTGTTCGGCGGCCGCCGGGTCCTGGTCGCGCGCCTGACCGGTGACGAGTTCGCGGTGCTGTTCTCCGGCGGCTGCGGGCCCGGCGAGGTGCTGGAGACCATCAACCAGATCAACGAGCAGCTCGTCGAACCCGTCTACCTGCCCGAGGGCGGTGTCGGGATGTCGGTGTGCATCGGTGTCGCGCACGGCCCGGTAGGCCGGATGGAGCCGTTCGAGCTGCTGCGACGGGCGGACGTGGCGCTGCGCAGGGCCCAGGCGACCGGCAAGCGGCAGTGGGCCGAGTTCGACCGGCACCAGGACGCGATCGACCGGCGGCGTGCCGCGCTGGCCGCGACCATGTCCGGCGCGCTGGAATTCGGCGAGCTGACCGCGCTGTTCCAGCCCTGGTACCGGCTGGCCGACGGCCAACTGGCCGGCATCTCCGTGCGAGCCGGTTGGGACCATGAGGAGCACGGCCACGTCGACCACCACGAGTGCCTGGACATCGCCGAGATGACCGGGGCGGCCGTGCCGCTGGCGAGCTGGTTGATCGGCGTGTGCTGCGAGCAGGCGAGCGCGTGGCGGGATCGCTTCGGCGACCGGACGCCCGCCATCGGCGTCGCCCTGACACCCAGCCAGATCGCCGACCCCGACCTGGTCGGCACGATCGGTACGGCCATGGAGCGGACCGGTGTCCAGGCGTCCGCGCTGCGGTTCGCCGTGCCGACCCAGACACTGGCCGGTCCGCACGGCGAGGCGTGGGACAACGTGGCCGTGCTGCAGAGCATGGGCATCGGGGTGCTGCTGGGCGACGCCGGTGTCGCGCCGGTGGAGCTGATGCTGCTCGGCGACTCGCCGATCACCACGGTGCAACTGGCCCAGCAGCTGGTGGAGTCGATGGCCGCGGCCGGCCCGGACTCCCGGGTGGCCAAGGCGGGCGGGGCGCTGGTACGCGGCCTGCGCGAGGCCGGGCTGAGTGCCGCGGTGCCGGGCGTGCGCACGGCCGCCGAGGTGAGCTGGTGGCAGTCGGTCGGCGCCACGGTGGCGGCCGGCCCGTACTACGGTCCGGTGCTCACGGCCGACCAGATGACCGCGAAACTGGCCGACCGATTCGGCAAGCCCCGGACGGATTGATCCATCTCATACCAGGTCCGGCCGCACGAGCCGGACAGGTTGTGAGAGGGTAGGCGACTGTGACGATCGTCATTCGCCGCCCGGTCGGGGTGTTCGTGGGTCTCGCCGCTGCCGCCGCACTGCTCACCGCGTGCGGCTCCGGGCCGAGCCAGGTCGGAACCGCGCTGATCGTGGGCAACACGTCGGTGTCCGTGAACCAGATCCAACAGGAGCTGGACGATGCGCTGAACTCGCAGCCGGCCGTCAAGAAGGCACAGGAGCAGGGACAGCTCGCGACCACGTCGCGCGGTTTCGTGACCACCCATGTGCTGCACGAACTGGTTTCCGACGCCGCCGCCCGGGAACAGCTGTCGATCACCGACGCACAGCTCGACCAGGCGATCAGCCAGTACGGCGGCCTCTCGGCGATCGCCGGCGAGCTGGGCGCCCCGCCGTCCCAGGCGCGCAGCGCCTTCCGGGACGCGCTGCTGGAGGCGCAGCTGACCCGCAAGTACGCGGACACGCTGGAGGTGAAGTTCGGCTACCTCGTGGCGACGAGCCGGTCGGACGCGCTGGCGAAGGCGAACCAGCTGGCGGCCGACCCGAACTCGCTGTCCGCCATGGTCAACGCGGCCAACGCGCAGGCACAGGCCAGCGGCCAGCAGACCGCGGGCGGTGAGACGGAAGCGACGTTCGTCCTGTCGACCTACCTGCAGAACGTGGCACAGACCGAGGCGCAGAGCGGCCAGCCACCCACCGAGAACGACGGTCCGGTGTTCGGCACGCCGGTCAACACGGTGATCGCGTTCCAGCCGGACGCGCAGCAGAGCCCGGCGTGGATCGTCGCGCTGATCAAGTCGCGCGACCAGTCCGGCACGGCACCGGCCGGTGGTTCGACCGCCGACACGGTGAGCCTGTCGACGCTGCAACGGATCGGCGTGAGCATGTTGCAGCCGGAGGCAACGAAACTGGGCGTCCGGGTGAGCCCGCGCTATGGCGTGTGGAACCAGGTCGGCATGCAGGTCGTGTCAAGCGACGACCAGACCGCCGGCGTGGAGATCCCGGTCCGCACGACGAAGCCGTGACGTCGGCCGTCGTTCTGGTCGACGTACGGCTCGGCGCGGTCCTGCCGGCGGGCGCGCTCGCCGTGCTGCGGTCCGCGCCCGCGGTGTTCGCCGGCAGTGACCTGCCGGAGGCGGTCGTGACGGCGCTGGACCTGCCGCCGGTGCCCGCCCAGCTGCCCGACGGTGCGGTGGTCGTCGCCGCGGGCCTGGACGAGCCGGCGGCCGCCGCGCTGCACGCGGCCGGTGCGCCGGTGGTCGGCACTCCGGCCCCGGCCGGCGCCGAACTGCTGGCAGCGGTGGCCGTGATGGACCGGCTCCGCTCGCCCGGCGGCTGCC
>DASZXM010001138.1:0-2697 GCA_035546415.1 Pseudonocardiaceae bacterium | reverse complement strand
ACGCCTTCTGGTAGCCGAAGGTCCCCTCGTCGATGAGGGCGGCCAGGAACGGGATGAACAACGCCGACCCGGCGCCGAAGCCCATGTCGATCAGGCCGACGGCCATGCCGCGCTTACGCGCTTCGGGGAACCACTTGAGCGCGTTGTTGACGCAGTTGCAGTAGATGTAGCCCGGGCCGAGCGCGCCCAACCCGTAGGCGATCCACAGGCCCCACACCGAGTGCACCTGCGCGCTCATCAGCCAGCCCGCACCGGTGACCACACCCGCCGCCGTGGTGAACCAGCGCGGCTGCCAGCGGTCGGACCACCGTCCACTCGGGATCATGAACAGCGATGCGACCACGATGTAGATGGTGAACGTGAGCGCGACGCCGGGTAGCGCCACGTGGTTGGCCTTGGCGATCGGTTTCTCGAACAGGGTGAACGTGTACTCGTACGGACTGATCATCAACATCACGATCAGCGCGATGACCGCCTGTAGCCAGCGGTTGTGCAGCACACCGGACAGCGGTGCCTGGGTCGTCGTGCCGGCCGCGGTGGCCGGGGCGGCTGCTGTGCGTTCACTCATCGACCCCACCGCCCCGGTAAGCTCGTGCGAGTTCGGGTGATCTGGTCCGCCATCTGGTTCTGCTCCCTACTTCGTTGTAGCCCCCGGTTGGTGAAATGAGTGGCACCCCCGCCGACCTGTGTCGCGATCAGTCGCCGATCAGGCCGGCGCCACGTGCCCAGCGGTATTTCGCGCCGAGCACCGCGACCGGTTTCTCAGTGGTGTACGGATAAGCCACGATGCCGTGTGCGTAGAGGTAGGCGCTGGCCTCCTCGACCTCGACGTCACCGGAGAGCGACGCCACCACGGGCTTCTCGATGCCGTTCGCACGGAACTCGTCGACCACGTCGACCACCAGTCGGGCGAACACCATCGGCGGCGTGACGATGGTGTGCCAGTAGCCCAGGACCAGTGCGTGGATGCGCGGGTCGGACAGCCCGAGCGCGATGGTGTTCCGGTACGTCGCCGGTGGTTCGCCGCCGGTGATGTCGACCGGGTTCCCGGCCGCGCCGAACGGTGGAATGTACTCGCGAAACGCCCGGTCCAGGTCGGGTGGAATGGCCATCAGCGAGAGGCCGTTGTCCACGCAGGCGTCCGACAGCAGCACTCCGGACCCGCCGGCACCGGTGATGATGACGACGTTCTCCCCGGCCGGGGTTGGCAACAGCGGGACGCCCCGGGCGTATTCCAGCAGGTCGTTCAGGCCGGGCGCACGGATCACGCCGCTGTGCCGGAGGATGTCGTCGTACACCTTGTCGTCCCCGGCCAGGGCACCGGTGTGCGAGCCGGCCGCCTTCGCGCCCTGCGCGGTGCGTCCCGCCTTGAGCACCACCACCGGCTTGTGCCGGGACACCTCCTTCGCTGTCTCCGCGAACGACCGCCCGTCCTTGAGGTCCTCCAGGTGCATCGCGATCAGGTGCGTGTTGTCGTCCTGTGCGAAGAACGTGAGCAGGTCGTCCTCGTCGATGTCGGCCTTGTTGCCGACGCCGACGATCGCGGACACGCCCATCTTCGCCGACCGGCTGAAGCCGAGGATGGCCATGCCGATCCCACCGCTCTGCGAGCTGAGCGCGACGTGGCCGGGTACGTCGTACGGCGTGCAGAACGTCGCGGACAGGTGCACGGGCGTGTAGTAGTAGCCGTAGATGTTCGGCCCGAGGATGCGCACCCCGTGCTTGCGGGCGATCTCCACGACCGAGTCCTGCAACTCGCGCTGGCCGGTCTCGGCGAACCCGGACGGGATCAGGATCGCACCTGCGACGCCCTTCGCGCCTGCCGCCTCCAGTGCGGCGGGCACGTGCTTGGCCGGCACCGCGAACACGGCGACATCGACGTCTCCCGGGATCTCACCCATGCTCCGGTACACCTTGCGGTCCATGATCTCGCCGCCGCGTGGGTTGACCGGGTAGATCTCGCCCTGGTAGCCGCCCGCGACGAGGTTGCGCAGCACCGAGTTGCCGATCTTGCCCTCCTGGTCGGACGCGCCGATCACCGCGACGGCCGCGGGCTTCATGATCCGGTTCATGGCGGCGAGGATCTCGTCACGGGAGAACCGTTCCGGGGTGACCGCGGCACTCGGGTCGACACGCATCCGCACGTCCACGGCGACGGCTCCGGACGGTCCGGCCAGCACCGGGTTCAGGTCGACCTCCGCCAGTTCGGGGAAGTCGGTGACCAGGTCGGACACCCGCTGGATCAGGCAGGCGAGCGCGTCGGCGGCCACCGGTTGGCCACCCCGCACGCCGCGGAGGATCTCGGCGGCCCTGATGTCGCCGAGCATGGCGTGGGCGTCGTCGGCGGACAGCGGTGCCAGCCGGAACGTCACGTCACGCAGCACCTCGACGAGCACGCCGCCCAGGCCGAAGGCGACCACCTTGCCGAACGTCGGGTCGGTGACGGCGCCGACGATGACTTCCTGGCCGCCGTCGAGCAGTTGCTGCACCTGGACGCCGTCGATCCTGGCGTCCGGCCGGTATCGCAGGGCGTTGGCCGTGATCGTCGCGAAGCCGTCCGCCACGGCCTCGGCCGACGCCGGTCCGACGAGGACGCCGCCGGCGTCGGTCTTGTGCTGGATGTCGGGTGACACGATCTTGAGCACCACCGGGTAGCCGATCCGGTCGGCGGCCGCGACGGCGTCCTCGGCCGTCGCG
>DASZXM010001137.1:0-1647 GCA_035546415.1 Pseudonocardiaceae bacterium | reverse complement strand
GATCGTCAGCCAGGAGATCGCGTTCTTCTCCGGCCCGGGCGTGCAGATCGGCGGGTCGTCCCTGCTGGCCGGCGGCGGGTCGATCGTGCTTGGCATCGCCAACGCCAGCACGGTGCCGTCCACGAACCCGACCGGCGGCGGCGTCCTGTACTGCGAAGGCGGCGCCCTGAAGTTCCGGGGCAGCTCCGGGGACATCTTCAACACCGCCAAGCAGACGGTCACCGGCTCTCGCGGCGGAAATGCGGCACTCGCGTCACTGCTGACCGCGTTGGCGAACGCCGGGCTTATCACGGATTCGACCTCATAGGAGGCGCTGTGGACCTGTCCGTGACGGCCGATGAGTTCGTCGCCGCGTTCCAGCGGGACTTCCCGCAGCAGTTCGAGATCACGGCGCTGCGGCTGGTGAACCAGATGCAGAGCCGGCGCATCGCCGAACTGGAAGCCGAGCGGGACATCCACCAGCACGGTCATGACCACGGGGAGGACGGATGACCTCCTACGAGCAGGGCACACAGGCGACGCTCACATCCTCGTGGGCACAGTACCCGGGCGGTCCGGCCACCGACGTCACCGATCTCACGATCACCATCACCGAGTCGATGACGTCCACGGTGGTCGTCGGCCCGACCTCGGACGACATCACGCATCCGGCGACCGGGCTGTACCAGTACGCGTGGCAGGTGCCCGTCGACCAGGAGCCCGGCGACTACACGGTCATCTGGGACGCCACCGACGCGGACAGCGACGCGGTACAGGCTTCCGAGGTCGTCACGGTCGTTCCGCTGACCGAGACCGGCATGTACGCGACGCTGGAGCAGTTGAAGGCCCGCCTGTCCCGCACCGACGCGGTACGCGACGACCAGCTCACGGACGCTCTGGTGGCCGCGTCGCGGGATGTGGACAACGACACCGGCCGCCGGTTCTGGCTGGACGATGCCGCGAGCCCGCGGCTGTTCGGCCTGTCGGGCAGGCTGGTGCGTGGCCGCGGAGCGGATCTGCTGCTCATCGACGATGTCGGTAGCGCCGTGGACCTCGCGGTCGAGATGGGCTCCGGGGACACGTGGTCGACGGTGACCGGGTGGGACACCGCGCCCGACAACGCCCTGCCGACCGGCCGGCCCGTGACGGGCCTGGTGCGGCCCGGCGGCTGGTGGTGCGGGCCGGGTCAGCGGATCCGGGTCACCGCCCGGTGGGGTTGGCCGGCGGTACCGTCGGCGATCTCGCAGGCGACACTGCTGCGGGCGCACCGGCTGTACGCCCGCCGGGGCACACCCGAGGGTGTGGCCGGGTTCGGTGACCAGGGTGTGGTGCGGGTGGGCCGCTATGACCCGGACTATGACGCGCTGATCGGGCCGTACACGCTGCCCGGGTTCGGGGGCTGACGTGGACGCGGAGGCGATCCAGCAGGGCCTCGCGGACGCGGCGGCCACGATCACCGGGTTGCAGGCGTTCCCGTCGGTGCCCGACACGATCGACCCGCCCGCGTTCATGGTGGACGACCTGGAGTTCTCCTACAGCCAGTCGTTCGGCGGGCTGGTGGAGTGCCTGTTCACCTGTGCGCTGTTCGTGGGCCGGGCCGACTCCGACAACGCCCGCGCCGAGTTGTCCGGCTTCCTGGCACCTACGGGTGACACGTCGATCAAGGCG
>DASZXM010001136.1:0-3522 GCA_035546415.1 Pseudonocardiaceae bacterium | reverse complement strand
GGCTGGTGTCGTGCCAGTTGCGGGTGAGGTTGGGCGAGTGGTCGACGAACGGGTAGCCGCACGGGTCGTAGGCACAGGTCTTGAGCCTGCGCAGCCGGCCGGCGGCCTGCGCGAGCAGCATGTCCATGGTCACGAGTGCGGCGATGGCCCGCCAGCCGTCGGCGGCGGGCCGGAAACCGAGGCCGTCGCCGGGCCGCCAGTGCAGGTCGACGGCTGTCACGACGCTCGCGCCGGTCGCCGGGTCGCCCGCGGCGCTCAGTGACGTGCGCAGCTCCTCGCGGAACGCGCGCAGCGGTGCCAGGTCGTCCTCGGCCAGGGACACCGACGCCCGCTCGCCGACCGCCGTGTCGACCCAGCGCCGGGCGGCGTCCAGGTCGGCGAGCCGGTCGTGCTCGGGGTCGCCGCTACGCTGGCGGACGGACGTGGCGAGGAACGCGGTCACGAAGCTCAACGCCTGTTCGTCGGCGGCGGCGGTACGCCGACGGCCCGGCTGATCGTTCACCGACACCTCCATGCAACAGAACCATTACAGCTATGGTTATGTTACCTGGACGGGCCGGTTCCGCGGCGGAGGCGCGCGCGACCTGGGCGCGTCGGTGAAGCCGTCCGCCGATCGTGTCACAGGCCCTCCCGCGTTCGTCCCGGGATCGTCCCATCGCGGATGACCCAGCCGAATCTCCTGCCAGAGTGGCCCCCGTGCCGAGCGGATGCCCGTTCCGCCCGGTTCGAACGCAGGGGGACGGACATGGAACTCCGACTGCACTTCACGGCCGACGACCTCGCCAGAACCCGGATCGCCGCGGGACCCGACCCGCTGTGGGAGTCCGTGCTGAGCCTGCACCAGCTGCGCTCCGGCCAGATCCCCACGCGGCACACCGCGTGGCAGCAAGGCAGCCGCACGACGCTGCGGTCCCCCGACGTGCGCATGGCCAGCCAGGTGCTGGGCCTGCTGGTCCCCAACTCCGGCGACTTCCCCGACTTCCTGACGCCCGGCCAGGAGCCCAGCGAGTTCGGCGAAGCCCTCGACCTGATGCGCGCGACGCCGACCCCGCGCG
Organism: Pseudonocardiaceae bacterium; assembly: GCA_035546415.1. GTDB lineage: Bacteria > Actinomycetota > Actinomycetes > Mycobacteriales > Pseudonocardiaceae > DATEPR01. The sequence continues at coordinate 2,467 of DASZXM010001136.1, read as the reverse complement.
TCCGCCACGACCTGACGGCCGCGTTCCGGACGACCCACCCGGACCCCTGGCTGCGCTCGCTGGCCGACGGCGACCGCGACGCGGTCGACCGGTTGGCCGGTGCCATGTCGCTGTACCACCGCAGCGTGATCCGCCCGCACTGGGAGGACATCCGGCGCACGGCCGACGCCGATCGAGCACGCCGGGTCCGGGACGTCAGCACCGGCGGCACCGAGCGGCTGCTGGCCGGGCTGCCGCACCCGATCCGCTGGGAGTATCCGGTGCTCACGGCCGAGTACCCGGTCGACAAGGACGTCCACCTCGACGGCCGCGGCCTGCTGCTCGTCCCGTCGTACTTCTGCGACGCCCGGCCGGTCACCCTCATCGACCCCGAACTGCGACCCGTCCTCGTCTACCAGGCCACCCGGTCCGAGCCGCCCAGCGGCCCCCGCTACGACCGGCTGGCCGCCCTGCTCGGCGCGACCAGGGCCAACGCGCTGTTCGCGGTGCGCGAGCCGAGGACCACCACGGAACTGGCCCACCAGTTGGGCACGTCGGTCCCGTCGGCCAGCCGGCACGCCGCCGTGCTCCGCGACGCCGGCCTGATCGTCAGCGTGCGCAGCGGCAAGTCCGTCCTGCACGTGCTGGCCCCGCTCGGGCAGGCGCTGCTGACGGGCGACCACCCCGGAACCGGCCCGGTCGAGGCGTAGCCGGGGGTTGTCGCGTGGTGAACACTGTTGGCCATGTCGGTACTGCATGATCTTCTCGGCGCCCTCGGCTCGGGCCGGGTCGACGTCGTCGACCTGACCGCACCGCTCACCCCGGCCACCCCGGTGCTGCGACTGCCCGAACCGTTCGTGAACACGATCCCGTTCCAGCTGGCCGAGATCAGCAGGTACGACGAGAAGGGCCCGGCCTGGTACTGGAACGACATCCACACCGGTGAGCACACCGGGACGCACTTCGACGCGCCGGTGCACTGGGTCACCGCCCGCGACGGCCAGGACGTGTCCCAGGTGACCCGGTTCGTGGCGCCCGCTGTGGTCCTCGACGTCGCCGACAAGGCAGCGGAGGACCCGGACTTCCTGCTGGAGGTCGACCACGTCAGGGCGTGGCAGGACGAGCACGGCCCGCTGCCCGAAGGTGGCTGGCTGCTGTACCGGACCGGGTGGGACGCGCGCAGCGACGACCAGGAGCGGTTCCTCAACGGCGGACACACGCCGGGCATCTCGGTGGACTGCGCGAAGTGGCTCGCCGAGCAGCCGATCATGGGTGTCGGCGTGGAGACGGTCGGCACGGACGCCGGTGCGGCACACTCGTTCGAGCCGGCCTTCCCGTGCCACTCCTTCCTGCTGGGCGCCGGGAAGTACGGGCTGACGCAGCTGCGGAACCTGGCGTCGCTGCCGCCGACCGGGGTCGTGCTGGTGGCCGCGCCGCTGCCGATCGTGGGCGGTTCCGGCAGTCCGACGCGCGTCCTGGCGCTCGTCGAGCGGTGACGGTCGCCCCATGAAGGTCGCCGAAGCGGTGGGCCGCACGCTCGCCGGTCTGGGTGCCGACCACGTGTTCGGTGTGGTCGGCAGCGGAAACTTCCACGTGACCAACGCGGTCGTCGCCGGTGGCGCCCGGTTCGTCGCGGCGCGGCACGAGTGCGGCGCGGCAACGATGGCCGACGCGTACGCCCGCACCAGCGGCCGGCTCGGCGTGCTGTCCGTCCACCAGGGTTGTGGGCTGACGAACGCGCTGACCGGCATCGCGGAGGCCGCGAAGAGCCGCACACCGATGGTGGTGCTGGCCGCGGAGGCGACGTCCCCGCTGTCCAACTTCCACGTCGACCAGTGCGCGCTTGCCGAATCGGTGGGCGCGGTCGCCGAACGCGTGTCGGTGGAGTCGGCGGCCGACGACGTGGTGCGCGCCGTCCGGCGGGCGGTGCACGAGCGGCGCACGGTCCTGCTGAACCTGCCCCTGGACGTGCAGGCGGCCGACGCGGCACTGTCGCCCGTGTCGCTGCCGCCCGCGGCGCCGTCCCGACCGGACCCGGCGGGCGTCGCGGCCCTGGCCGAGGCGCTGGCCGCCGCCCGGCGACCGGTGTTCATCGCCGGCCGGGGTGCCCGGGACGCACGGCGGGAACTGGAATGGCTGGCCGCCCGGTGCGGCGCACTGCTGGCCACGTCGGCGGTCGGGCACGGCCTGTTCGCCGGGAACCCGTGGTCGCTGGGCATCTCCGGCGGCTTCGCCACTCCCCTGGCGGCGTCGCTCGTCGCCGACGCGGACCTGGTCGTCGGCTGGGGCTGCGCGCTGAACATGTGGACCACCAGGCACGACACGCTGATCAGCGACGGCACGAAGGTCGCCCAGGTCGACCTGGACGCCGCCGCGAGCGGCGCGCACCGGCCGGTCGACATCGGCGTGGTCGGTGACGTCGGCGCGGTGGCGGCGGCGGTCGACGTGGCCGACTCCCCCGGCTACCGCGATCCGGCCCTGGCCGACC
>DASZXM010001135.1:0-1975 GCA_035546415.1 Pseudonocardiaceae bacterium | reverse complement strand
CGCCGCCAGCCGGGACAGCAGGCCGGGCAGGCCGCCCGCGTAGTAGAAGTCCTCCATCAGGTACTCGCCGCCGGGCCGGACGTTGGCCAGCACGGGCACGGTGCGGGCGATCTCGTCGAAGTCGTCCAGCCCGATGGACAGGCCGCTGCGGCCGGCCATCGCGACCAGGTGGATGGCCGCGTTGGTGGACCCGCCCAGGGCCAGCACCGTGGTCACGGCGTCGCGGTAGGCGCGCTCGTCCAGGACGGTGGACACGCGTTGGTCCTCCCACACCATGTCGACGATCCGCATGCCGCTGGCCGCGGCCATCCGGTGGTGCGCGGAGTCGACAGCCGGGATCGCGGCCGCGCCGGTCAGGCTCAGCCCGAGCGCCTCGACGGCCGACGTCATCGTCGACGCGGTGCCCATCGTCATGCACGTGCCGGGGGAGCGGGCCAGGCCACGCTCCAGTTCGGACAGCTCCCGGTCGCCGATCAGGCCGGCCCGTCGGTCGTCCCAGTAGCGCCACATGTCGGTGCCGCTGCCCAGCGTCTCGTCACGCCAGTGGCCGCGCAGCATCGGGCCGGCCGGCACGAAGATCGCCGGCAGGTCCGCGCTGGCCGCCCCCATGAGCAGCGCGGGTGTCGTCTTGTCGCAGCCGCCCATCAGCACGGCGCCGTCGATGGGGTAGGAGCGCAGGACCTCCTCGGTCTCCATCGCCAGCATGTTCCGATACAGCATCGGGGTCGGCTTCTGGAACGTCTCGGACAGCGTCGCCACCGGGAACTCCAGCGGGAAGCCACCCGCCTCCCACACTCCGCGCTTCACCTGCTCGGCGCGTTCCCGCAGGTGCATGTGGCACGGGTTGATGTCGCTCCAGGTGTTGAGGATGCCGATGACCGGCTTGCCCATGTGCTCTTCGGGGTTGAGCCCCAGTTGGCGGGTGCGGGCGCGGTGGCTGAAGTTGCGCAGTTCGTCGCCGCCCCACCAGCGGTGGCTGCGCAGTTCCTCGGGTTTCCTCACGTCAGGCCCCAGGTGCGCAGCATCGCGGACACCGCGGCCTTACCGCCGTCGCTCAACGGGGTGCACGGCGGCCGGACGTCGGGACGGCACACGCCCAGCTGGGCCAGCGCCTCCTTGACCACGGACACGTTGTTCTCGGACTCGCCCGCCGCCCGCAGCTGCTCGAACGGCCGGATCGACTCCCACACGTCCATCGCGGCCCGCCGGTCGCCGGCCCGCAGCGCCGTCAGCAGGGACAGCGACAGCGCCGGGTCGACGTTGGCCAGCCCGGACGTGAACCCGGTCGCGCCCACCGCCCAGTACCCGGGCGCGGACAGCTCAGCCAGGCCGGCCAGCCAGACGAACCGGTCCGCTCCGGCGTCGCGGGCCACGCCGGCGAACCGCACCGGGTCCGGCACGGCGTACTTCACGCCGATCACGTTGGGCGACAGCTCGCCCAGCCGGGCGATCTGCTCGCCGCCGATCCGCGGGTTGCGCACGTAGAGGACCACGCCCAGGTCGGGCACGGCGTCGGCGACGGCGCGGTGGTAGTCGACCCAGCCGGCCGACGACTGGTACGGGTGCACGGGCTGATGGATCATGATCGCGTGCGCGCCGGCCCGCTCGGCGTGCCGCGCGGCGGCGACCGCGTCCGGCACGGACCTGCCGACGCCGGCCAGGACCGTCACGCCGTCGCCCGCCGCGCCGACGGTGATGTCGACGGCCTGCCGGGTCTCCGGCTCGGTCAGCGCGTAGAACTCGCCGGTGTTGCCGTTCGGCGTGAGCACCTCGATGCCGCCGTCCACCATCCGGCGGATCACCTTCGTGTACGCGGGTTCGTCCAGGTCGCCCTGCTCGTCGAACGGCGTGACCGGGATGGCCACCACGCCGGACAGTTTCTCGCGCAGTTCGTCGACACTCATCCGGCTCTCCACTCAGTACAATATTGCGTCTCATATATGATAGCTCGCCACGCCTGAGACGGACCGGCGCC
>DASZXM010001134.1:0-19194 GCA_035546415.1 Pseudonocardiaceae bacterium | reverse complement strand
CTGCCGGTCGCGGTCCAGACCTTTCTGTTCGGCCAGTACCGGCCGCTGCTGCTGCCGCTGGCGCGCCGACGGTACGGCGACGTGTTCGGTGTGCGGATCGCGCCGAACAACCGGACCGTGGTACTGCTGGCCCGGCCGGAGGACATCCGCACGGTGTTCACCGGCCCCGCCGAGGTGTTCCACGCGGGCGAGGGCAACGCGATCCTCGGCCCGGTGATGGGTGAGCACTCGGTGCTGCTGGTGGACGAGGACCAGCACCGGCGGGTGCGCGCGCTGCTGATGCCGGCGTTCCACGGCACCGCGCTGCGCGGCTACCGGGACCTGATCGCCCGGCTGGCGGCGGCCGAGGCGCAGCGGTGGCCCGCCGGGCGAGTGTTCCGGGCGCACGACCGGATGCACGCGCTGACACTGGAGATCATCCTGCAGGTCGTGTTCGGCGTGACCGACGAGCGGCGGCTGGCCCGCCTGCGGCCGTTGGTACGACGGATCACGAACATCGGCGTGCTGATCATGCTGGGCTGGGCGTACCCGGGACTGCAACGGTTCGGCCCGTGGCGGCGCTACCAGGCGGTCCTGCCTTCCCTGGACGACCTGCTCTACGCCGAGATCGCCGACCGGCGCACGGCCACGGACCTGGGCTCGCGTGACGACGTGCTGTCCCGTCTGTTGCGCACTCGGGACGACACCGAGGAACCGCTGACCGACGCCGAACTCCGGGACCAACTGGTCACCCTGCTGCTGGCCGGTCACGAGACGACGGCGACGGCACTGGCCTGGACACTGCACGAACTGGCACGTCGGCCGGCGGAGTTGCGCAAGGCGCAACAGGCGGCCGACCGGCACGACGAGGAGTACCTGACGGCCGTGGCGAAGGAGTCGCTGCGGTTGCGGCCGGTGATCTACGAGGTGGCACGGAAGTTGACGGCGCCCGTCGACATCGGTGGCTGCCAGGTGCCGCGCGGCGCCGTCGTGGCACCGGCCATCGGATTGGTCCAGACCGACCCGAACAATCACCCCGACCCGGACGAATTCCGCCCGGAGCGGTTCCTGGACGGCCAGCCGCCTGCGAACACGTGGATACCCTTCGGCGGTGGCGTGCGCCGGTGCCTGGGCACCGGTTTCGCCCTGCTGGAGGCGTCCGTGGTGCTCGGCGAGGTGTTGCGGCGCTACGACATCCGCCCGGCGCGGCGCAACCCGGAGCGCCAGCGGGCCCGGAACATCACCCTGGTACCGTCGCGGGGCGCCCGGATCGCTGTCCGGCCCAGGTAGACGGAACGTCAGTGTCCACGAACCCCGGCCGACCGCTGACCGATTCAGAACGACCAGTCAGCCAATTCGGTGAACCGCCGGATGCCCGGGCACGTCGATAGTGGCAATGACGGAAACCGGCGTCACACTCGAAGCGTCGGACCGTCAACGACAACGAGTACAGGTTGAGCGGAAGGCGTGATCGTCATGTCGCAACCGGTCGAGGCTCCGGCCCCATCATCCGACGGCTGGCCCGGACTGCTGGAGAACTACCGCCGCAGTGCCGTGCACGCCCTGGTGAGCCACCAGTGCGTGGGCACCCAATGCAGTTCGTGCGGCCAGCACTGGCCGTGCAACGCGGCGTGCGCGGCGGAACTGACACTCGAACTCTGAGTCACCGCTTCGAGTTCATGTTCTGACAAGGGGATTCAGGGGCTGGGGACGACCGTTACGCCACCGAAGGCGAAACGGCGAGCGATCTGTTGGCCGAAACGGCCAGAACCCGCGTGGTTGAACCAGTTGCGGTGAGTCATGCCCAGTGGTTCAACCACATCCCCCGGCGGGAATCGCACCGTGCGAACGTCCGGTGCGGCGCAGTGCATGTGACGTGCACAACTGAGCGGAGTTGTGCACTGCCAACGCCGGGCGGCACCGATGGCCACCCGGCGTTCGTCGTCCGCTCAGCCGTTGCGCTTCGGGGGCTTCTCACCGATCACGGCCGGCGGCAGGTTCTCGCCCACCGCGCCGAAGATCTGCTCACCCTTGATGTAGCCGGGCGACTTGCGCTTCTGCTCACCGCCCTGCTGGCCACCGCGCATGCCACTCATGCCGCCCATGCCCATCGGTGTACCGCCACCGCCTGCCGACGTCGCCGCCGAACCGGCCGACTGCGCACCCGCCTGTGCGGCCGCGGAACCCGGCACGTTGCCCACCGGCGCGTTGGTCTGCTGCACCGCGCCGCTCACCGCGACGTCACCGGTGCCACCACCGCCGATACCACCGGCCATGCCACCGGCACCGCCGCCGGACGCGTCGAGCGTGCCGGACAGCGATCCCATGTCGCCGCCACCGCCGAACCCGCCACCGCCGCCGACGCTCTTGGACAGGTCGGACGCCGACGGCCAACTCGGCATCGACGTCGACGACAGCGACGTCTTCTCGGCGTTCAGCGCCTCGCTCGCCTTCACAGCGCTCTCACCGGCTGTGAAGCTCGGCATCCGGGCGGCCGCCCCGCTGGAGTTCGGCATGACCGTGCCGATCCGCGGGGTGAACGTGCTGCCGGTCGACCCGATCCCGGACGACCCGGTGCCGCCGATCCCGCCCATCGAGCCGCTCGTCGGGAACGACGGGATGTCGGCCGTGGGCGGCGTGTAGTTCACCTCGGGTGTGGTGGCCGAGCCACCGCCGCCGCCGGAGAAGCCGCCGCCACCGCCACTGGAGCCGCCACCGGTCGGGAACGACGGGATGTCAGCGGTCGGCGGGGTGTAGGACTCGGGCATCGTCGACGCGGACGCCGCGGCGGGCTCGAACGAATCACCGCCACCACCGAAGTCACCGCCGCCGGACGCGCCGCTGAAGTCGCCGGAGCCGCCACCGCCGGAGAAGCCGCTGTCGAACGACGAGGGTGATGAGAAGCTCGACCCACCGCCGCCGCTGCCGCCACCGCTCGGGAACGACGGGATGCTGGCCGTGGGCGGCGTGTAGGACGCTGGGGTCATCTCACCCGCGCCGCCACCACCGGAGAAGTCGCCGCTGCCGGAGAAGTCGCCGCTGCCACCGGAGTAGTCGCCACCACCGGAGTCGCCACCACCGGAGTCGCCACCACCGGCGTAGTCGCCGCCGGAGCTGTCGCCGTACCCACCGGCGCCGGTGTCGGTGCCGTAGCCACCGTCCGTGCCGTAGCCGCCCGCGCCGGTGTCGGTCTCGTAGCCGGTGTCGATCCCGGACCCGTCGCCGGAGCCGTAGCCCTCGCCTTCACCGGAGCCGTAGCCCTCGCCGGAGCCGCCGTAGCCGGACGGGTCGGTGCCGTAGCCGCTGCCGTCCCCGTAGCCACTGCCATCGCCATAGCCGGAGCCATCGCCATAGCCGCCGCCGGCACCGGAGCCATCGCCATAGCCGCCGCCGGCACCGGAACCGGAGCCGCCGTAGCCGCTGCCCTCGCCCGCGCCGCCGCCGTAGCCGCTGGGCGAGGTGCCCTGGCCGCCGTTCTGGCCCTGGTTCAGCTCGTCCAGCATGCTGCTGAGCTGGCTCATGAAGCCTTCGATCTGTTGCAGCGCGTTCAGCAACTCGCTGATCTTGCTGGCGATCTGCGCGCCCATCTCGGCCGCTTCGCCGCCCGCGACACCGAGGAACTCGGCGATCGACGCGCCGAACGTCTCCGGGGCCAGGCCGAGCGCCTCCAGCGCCTCCGGGATCAGTTCCTCGATGAACTGGCCGATCAGCTGCTCCACGACCTGGAACAGCCCCTGGACCAGACCACCGGACGCCTGCGTCACCGAACCGAGGCCCTGCACGACGGTGCCCATGTCGTTGAGGTTCTGCCCGGTCTGGTTCAGCACCTGGGTCGCCGAGTCGGCCGACTGACCCTGCCATTCGGACAGCGAACTGACGTCCTGCATGTGCTGCTGGGCGACCTCTTGCAGGTTCTGCCCCTGGGACTGCAACTGCTGCACAGTGCCCTGCACGGCACTGGGGTCACTCTGCAGTTGCTGCAACGGTTCGAACAGGTGGCCGACGGCGTTCATCAGGAAGCCGACGCCCGCCGACATGATCGAGCCGATCGGGTCGGCCGCGAACTGCGCGATCTCGCCGAGGGCGCCCAGCGCGCCGCCGCCGAACACGCTCTGACCCAACTGGTCGGCGGAGTTGATGATGTTCTGGACGTCGGACATGATGTCCGAACCACCGCTGGGGCTGCCACCGCTGCCGGTGCCGCCGCCCTCGCCGTAAGCGGACAGGCCGGCCCCGGAGTCGCCGTAGCCGCCACCGGAGTCCCCGTAGCCGCCCTCGTCGCCGTATCCTTCGCCCGCGCCGTAGCCGCCGGACTCGCCGTAGCCGCTCGTGTCGCCGTAGCCGGACGGGACGGTCTCGTCGCCGCCATAGCCTTCGCCGCCGTAGCCTTCGCCGCCGGACTCGCCGTAACCCTCGCCTTCGCCACCGCCGTAGCCCTCGGCGCCGTAGCCCTCGCCACCGGACTCGCCGTAGCCCTCGCCCTCGCCGCCGCTGAACAGCCCGGAGCCGACCGACTCACCGACACCCATGCCGATGCCGCTGCCGAGGCCACCACCCAGCCCCTGGCCGAAGGCGCTGCCGAAGCCGCTCCCACCGCTGTGCTCGCCACCGCTGCCGCCGTGCACGACCGGGCCGGGGCCGGTCGGGATGTGCGGCATTCCGCCTTTCTTGCTCACCAGGGGTTCTCCTCGAAGACGTCATCGTCGACGACGCTGTCGGCCCGGGGGGCGCGCGGCCGCACGGCGGGTGCCGGCGCGGGTGCGGCCGGGGCCGGCGGGACGAACCCGGCGGGCGCGGCCGCGACCGGTGCCGCGTGACGCGGCTCCTCGACGGGCGGCTGCTCGTTCAGCCCGGCCTCGAAGTCGTCGGCGTCGTCGGTGGGTCGCTCGTCGGCGGGATCCGGCGGCAGGTAGTTACGAATCAGTTTGCTCGCGTCGTTCTCGCCGCCGCCGAACTCGGTGACGGCGGCGACGACCTTCTCCGCCATGGCCCGCTGCGCACGGCGGACCGTGGTCATGATCAGCGCGCCGAGCTGCTGCGGGGTGTGTTCGGACGCACGGTGGCTCAGTTGCAGGTTCTTCAGGCTTCCGTTGGGTCCGATGGTGACGGTGACTGCCTCGTCCGGTGAACTCATCGTCACGAGAGCGCCGCCCAGGCTCTCCTTCAACTGCTCCGAGGCGCGCTTGTAGCCGGCGATCCTCTTCTGGTAGTTCTGCAGCCACTGCTGCGGGTCCATACCTGTGCCCCTCCTTCGGCCCGGGCCGGCGGGAAAGAATTCACCGTCGCAGAACGTGGACGATACGCGACGTTCTGTTGCGGATGGCGCGAACCGGGGAAAGAGCGCCAATGAACAACATCACCCGTCAAGGGTGGAACCGGTGTCGCACATCGACACGTCGAACGGAGTCACCGTTCCTGACGAACGCCGTTGACCCATGTCCAACGGATGGTCGTGTTTCCGGTTCTGGGCACCGTCGGACCTCCCTACGACAGCGGTGTGGTGGGTAAACGCTACGTCGAGGGCATCAACGATCGATGAACGCGCAGCTAGGGCCCTGACCCGGCGGCCCGGGCGGCCGGGTAGGCTGACCGGGAAGGCGAAAATGATTCCCAATTTCGCTCGGGAGGCGGGATGGCGGGCCGGCGTCCGGTGCTGGTCGGGGCGGTACTTGCGGTACTGGCCGTTTCCGCCTGCGGTTCCCCGTCGGCAGGCCCCACGGACGGCCGGATCACGGTCGTCACGTCGACCGACGTGTGGGGCAGCGTGGCACAGGCGGTGGGCGGCAACGACGTGGACGTCACAGCCATCATCCACAAGCCGACGCAGGACCCGCACGACTACCAGAGCTCCCCGCTGGACGCGGCCACGATCGCCAGGGCGCAACTGGTTGTGTACAACGGCAACGGCTACGACGACTTCTTCCCGACGGACCTGAAGGCGACCCCGTCGGACAGCCGCAGGGCAATCGTCGCGTTCGACCTGTCCGGCAAGCCGGCGAGCGACAACGAACACATCTTCTACGACCTGCCGACGGTGCGGAAAGTGGCCGACGCGGTCGCGAAATCCCTCGGTGCACTGCGACCGGCACACGCGGCGGAGTTCACCGCGAACGCGCGGCGATTCGACAGGAAACTCGCGGATTTGGCGGCCGCGGCACGCGCGTTGGCGGCGGCACACGCCCGGGTCGTGGTCACCGAACCGGTCGCGGACTACCTGCTCGCGGCGGCCGGCATCCAGGACGCGACACCGCCCGCGTTCGAGCGGGCGGTCGAGTCGGACACCGACATCCCGGTGTCCGCGCTGAGCGCCATGACGAACCTGATCACGTCGAAACAGGTGTCCGCACTCATCAACAACGCGCAGGCGGAAACGGCGATCACGGACCAACTGATCGACCAGGCCCACCAGGCCGGCCTACCGGTGATCGACGTGACGGAAACCCTCCCCGAGGGCACGCCGGACTACGTCCGGTGGATGACCGACCAACTCGACGCCCTGACGTCCGTGATCGACCACTGAGGACCGGCTCACGCGTCTGGGAAAACCGTGCTCCGCCAACCATTCCCGCGCCGACGACGCTACTTCAGCTGGCCGCTTGTCTTACCCAGCAGCCGCCGCGCCACGATCAGCTGCTGGATCTGTTGCGTCCCTTCGAAGATGTCCAGGATCTTCGCGTCCCGCGCCCACTTCTCCAGCAGGCTGTGCTCCGAATACCCCAGCGAGCCGGCCAGTTCCACGCACCGCAGCGCGATGTCCGTGGCCGAACGGCCCGCCTTGGCCTTCGCCATCGACGCCTGCAGCGAGTTCGGCTTGGCGTTGTCGGCCATCCAGGCGGCTTCCAGCGTCAGCAGGTACGCGGACTCGTAGTCGGCCTCCAGCGCCAGGAACGTGGCGGCCGCGGCCGACTGGCTGTTCGCCGGCCGGTCGTAGTCGATCGCCACGCCCGCTGACTCCAGCAGCGACCGCGTCTCCTCCAGCGCCGCCCGTGCCACGCCGACCGCCATAGCGGCGACCAGCGGCCGCGTGTTGTCGAACGTCTGCATCACGCCGGCGAAGCCCTGGGACACCGTCGGGTCGCCGAGCAGGTTCTCCGCCGGCACCCGGACGTTGTCCAACCGGAAGTGCGCCGTGTCCGACGCCCTGATCCCCAGCTTGTGCTCCAGGCGCACCAGTTCGAACCCGGGTGTGCCCTTCTCCACCACGAACGACTTGATCGCCGCCCGACCCTTCGAACGGTCCAGGGTGGCCCACACGACGACACAGTCGGCGCGTTCGCCGGACGTCACGAAGATCTTCTCGCCGTTGAGCACGTAGTGGTCGCCGTCGCGCACGGCCGTCGTGCGGATCGCGGCGGAGTCCGAACCGGTGTCCGGCTCGGTGATGGCCATCGCGGCCCACTTGCCGGCGAACCGCTTGAGCTGCTCCTCGTTGGCCACCGACGCGATCGCCGCGTTCCCCAGGCCCTGCCGCGGCATGGACAGCAACAGGCCGACGTCACCCCAGCACATCTCGATCGTGCCGAGCACCGTCGCCAGGTTCGCGCCATTGCGCACACCGCCGCCGGAGCCGGAGGACACCTTCCGCACGCCGGCGGCCCCGGCGCCACCCTGACCCGACGCGTTCAGCCCGTCGATCAGCGCCGCCAGCATGTCCAGCTCGACCGGGTAGGTGTGTTCGGCCTGGTCGTACTTGCGCGAGTTGGGCCGGAAGATCTCCGCCGCCGACCGGTGCGCCTGGCCGATCAGCACGCCGAGCTTCTTCGGCACCTCGAGGTTGATCACCGTGGGCCTCCCACTACACCAGCACGACGCCCTCGGCGACGCCGACGGCCCTCAGGTCCCGGTACCACCGTTCGACCGGGTGCTCCTTCACGTAACCGTGCCCGCCGAGCAGCTGCACGCCGTCGCTGCCGATGGCCATTCCCTTGTCCACACACAGCTTCCGGGCCAACGCGACCTCGCGGGCGAACGACTGGCCCTGCTCGGCACGGGCCGCGGCGCGCAGTGTCACCAGACGCATGCCCTCCAGTTCGATCCCGATGTCGGCGACCCGGAACGCGACGCCCTGCCGGTGGCTCACCGGCTCACCGAACGCGACCCGGTCGTTGACGTAGGGGATCACGTAGTCCAGCACGGCCCGCGCGGTCCCGACGGCCAGCGCGCACCAGCCCAGCCGGGACAGCCGGACGCAGTCCGCGTAGTCGGGGCCGGAGGCCAACAGCGCGCGCTCGGGCAGCCGGACGTTCTCCAGCACCAGCCGGCCCATGCCGGCCGCGCGCAACCCCATCGACGGGTCGGACTCGACACTGGCACCGCCGGACTCGACCAGGAACAGTGCGGGCCCACGACCTTCCAGCTCGGCGGCCACGACGAACAGCTCCGCCGAGGAAGCCATGGGCACCAACGACTTCACCCCGTCCAGGACGAAGCCGCCCGCCGTCCGCCTGGCCTTGGTGGCCAACGTGAACGGATCGAACAGCGGCCGTGGCTCCAGGACGGCCAACGCGGCGGCGGGCGCGTTCTCGCCGACGAACGCCGGCAGGTACGTGGCCTGCTGGTCGGCGTCGCCCCACAGCGCCAGGGCCGTGCTCACCGCGGCGGGCGCCAGGCACGCGACGGCCAGCCCCATGTCGCCGTGCGCCATGGCCTCGGCGACCAGCACGGACGTCGTCGTGGACCGCTCGGTGGCCACGCCGCCCAGCGATTCGGGCACACCCAGCAGTGGAATCCCCAGCTCGGCGGCGCGTTCGAACACCTCGTCCGGTGCGGCGCACGCCGTGTCCGCGTCGGCGGCGCGGGGGCGCAGTTGTTCGGCGGCGAACTCGGTGACCGCGTCGGCGATCATCTGCTGCTCGTCGGTCGGTGTGAGGTCGAACAGGGTCCGTTCGGCGCCCGCCGGCAGCCGCGCCGGTTTGCCGATGCGGCCGGCCGCCCGGAACGTGCGGTTGGCGGCCGCAGCCGTGCGGAACCCGGTTTTCGTGGCCTGGTAGACGGCCTTCCGCACGGGGGTCCGCAGGCCGAGTCGGTCGAGCAGCCGGGTCCCGGCCAACTGGTTGAGCAGCGCCAGGCCGGCGCTCATCGGGTCCCGTTTACCCCGTGCGGCCATGCGCTGGCCACCCCCGTTCCCGCCGGTTGTCGATCTCGGCCGTACCTACCGTAGAGTATACCTACTGGCGAGTAAACAACCGGCGGGAACCGGGGGTCAGTCGGCCATGGCGCTTCCGGGGGCGTCGGACGGACCGGCCGCCCTACGCACCGCGCCGAGCGGGTCGGCCACGTCCTCCAGGGACTTCCCTTCGGCCGACACACCGAAGAACACGGCGATGATGCCGCCGGCGATCATGATGACCGCGCCGACGATGTAGCCGATGAACAGCTTGCCGAAGTCCGGGTGGTCCTTGTCGATCAGGGAGCCGTAGAACAGCGTCGCCAGGGCGCCGACGATTTGCGCGATGGAGAAGAACACCGCGATCGCCTTCGCCCGCACCTCCTGCGGGAAGATCTCGCTCACCGTCAGATAGGCCGCACTGGCACCGGCCGACGCGAAGAAGAAGATGATGACCCACGCCAGCGTCTGAGTCGTGGCGTTGAACACCTTGGCGTCGAACAGGAACGCGCTGACCGCCAGCAGCACACCCGCGATCAGGTAGCTGCCCGCGATCATCTTCTTGCGGCCGATCGTGTCGAACAGCGGTCCGAGCACGAACGGGCCGATCAGGTTGCCGATGGCGAACGCGATGCCGTACAGCGCCGCGTCACCCTGGGCGTGGTAGAAGACGGTCAGCACCACGGAGTAGCTGAAAAAGATCGCGTTGTAGAGGAACGACTGCGTGACCATCAGGCCCAGGCCCAGGACCGACCGCGGGAAGTAGTCGCGCAGCAGGACGCGCAGCAGCGTGAAGTACCCGGTCTGGTCGGCCGGCTTGATGTCGATCGCCCGGTCGTCGGGCACGTCGGGCAGTTCCAGGCCCTTGTCCCTGACCTCTTGCTCGATGCCCGAGATGGAGGCCTCCGCCTCCTGCGGGTGGCCGTGCATGAGCAGCCAGCGTGGGCTCTCCGGCAGGTTGCGGCGGACGTAGATGATGAACAGCGCCAGCACCGGACCGAGCAGGAAGCCCAGCCGCCAGCCCAGCGACGGCGTGATCGTGTTGAGGAACAGGAACGTGGCGAACGTACCGATGATCGCGCCTGCCCAGTAGGTGCCGTTCACGGCGATGTCGACGCGGCCGCGGAAGCGGGCCGGGATCAGCTCGTCGATCGCGGAGTTGATCGCCGCGTACTCACCGCCGATACCCATGCCGGCGATGAACCGCGTGACGTAGAGGAAGGCGACCCAACCGTTGCCGGAGCCCGCGGTCGCGGCGCTCAGGCCGCTGCCCACCAGGTAGACACCCAGCGTGATCATGAACAGCCTGCGCCGGCCCCACTGGTCCGCGAAATGCCCGAACACCAACGCTCCGACCACTTCGCCGATCAGGTAGATCGTGGCGATGGTGGTGGAACCGGCCGCGGACATGTTCAGCGTGTCGGGCTTGGTCAACGCGCCCTCGACCGCCGCCGCGACGCTGATCTCCAGACCGTCCAGAATCCACGCCACGCCCAGTGCCACGACGAGCCGGGTGTGGAACGGGGCCCACGGCAGGCGGTCGATCCGAGCGGGGATCAGACTTCGGACAATGCCGCTGGTGTCCGGTTCGGCTGTTGGATTTGCCACGTCGCAGTCCCCTTCTCAGCGTTACGCATCTGGCCGGTGATAGTAGTCACACCGTCGACAGTCTGCAGCAACGTTGACCGAAAAAAGATCAATCGCGCCGATCGGCCCGGCCCGCCCCTGGTACCCGCTCGTGGCACGATGAACACGGACATCGGGTAGCCGTCGGCAGCAGTAGGAGGTCGCCGTGGCCGGCACGGACGGGGACTGGCTGCCGGACGTCGCGCGCACCCGGTTGGCCAGGTACAAGGAGGTCGGCCTCAAGACCTCACTGCTGTCCGTCCCGGGCACCGTCGGCGTCGAGTCGGTGGGCCTGCGCCCGGTCGGTGAGGTGATGGGCTGCATCGTGCAGAACATCGGCTGGACCGGTGGGCTGAACTACGGATACGGCGGCTTCGTCGGGTCGGTCAGCTTCCAGCCCTACGTGGACGCGCTGTACCACGGCTACAACACCGCTCTGGCCCGGATGACCACCGAGGCCAAGGGCATGAACGCGGACGGCATCGTCGGCATCCGGCTGACCCGCAGCCGGCTGGGCGAGAGCGCCCAGGAGTTCGTCGCGCTCGGCACGGCCGTGCGCGCGCAGTCCACCCGGCGGCCGAAGAGCCTGTTCACCACCGACCTGGCCGGTCAGGACGTCGCGAAGCTGATGCAGGCCGGGTGGGTGCCGGCGCGGATCGCCATCGGGCTGGCCGTGGAGAGCCAGTTCCTGGACTGGCAGAGCCGGTCGCAGATGTCGCTCATGGCCGGCAACTCCGAGGTCGACGCGTACACGCAGCTGATCAGCCGGGTGCGGGCCAGGTCCCGGCAGAGTTTCGAACGGCACGCCCGTGGCGCCCATGCCGACGGCGCGATCGTGGCGAGCATGACGCTGCGGTCCTGGCACCAGGAGGCCGGCAACGCCCCGCTGCTGTGCGCCGAGGCCGGGGTGTTCGGCACGACGATCGCGCGGTTCCACAGCGGCCGGCAGGCACCGACGAAGGCGTTGACGATCATGCCCCTGCGGCAGGCGGGGCAGCAGTGAACGGATCGGATGGAGAAGCGATGAGCGCTGAGGTGGAGGGGCAGAGCATCCCTGAGGATGCGATGCGCCGGCTCGCCGAGATGAAGCCTGGGCAGAGCACCACGCTGTTCACCTCGGACCTGTCCGTCAACGAGTTCCTGCTGGTCCGGGAGGCCGGTTTCCGCCCGTTGGGCCTGGTGCTGGGCTCCAGCATCTACCACGTGGGCTTCCAGGTCGGCCGGTGGGGCAAGAACCAGGAGCTGGACACGCTGTCCAACGCCATGTACCACGCGCGGGAGCTGGCGATGTCCCGCATGGAGGCGGAGGCGGACGTGCTGGGCGCCGACGGGATCGTCGGCGTGCGCCTGGAGATCGAGTTCAAGGAGTTCGGCAACGACCTGGCCGAGTTCATCGCCGTCGGCACGGCCGTGAAGGCCGAGGAACCGGGCAGCTGGCGCAACAACACCGGCAAACCGTTCACGTCCGACCTGAACGGCCAGGACTTCTGGACACTGGTGCAGGCCGGGTACGCGCCGCTGGGCATGGTGATGGGCTCCTGCGTCTACCACATCGCGCACCAGCGGTTCTGGCAGGCGGTGGGCAACATCGGCCAGAACGTCGAGGTCCCGCAGTTCACCGAGGCCCTGTACGACGCGCGGGAGCTGGCCATGTCCCGGATGCAGGCCGAGGCCGAGGCGCTGCACGCGGAGGGCATCGTCGGGGTGCAGCTGCTGTCGCTGCCGCACCGCTGGGGCGGTCACACGACGGAGTTCTTCGCGATCGGCACCGCCGTGAAGCCGCTGCGCGAGGACCACATCATCAGCAAGCCACAGCTCGTGCTGCCGTTGGTGGACTCGTGACCGGCGGGGAACTCGGTCCCACATGGGACATGCACGTGATGATCGCGGCGCTGCGCGCCGACCGGTCCGACGTCGAGTCCTACACGCGGGTGCTCACCAGCACGCTGGGCGACGCGCTGCCCGACGGCATGGTCGAGGTCGACTACCGGCGCAGCATGGCCGACCGGGTCGCCGGGCGGCCGGGGCAGGCGATCGCGGTGCGGGTGCACGGGCGGGAACGGGACCTGGAGCTACGGCAGGGCAAGCGCGGGGTGGACGCCGAGGTGCGCACGGTCGTGCGCGATGTGGTGATCAGCCGGAAAACGGTCGGCATCGAGGAATGGCTGACGTTGTTGGCCGAGGAACTGAACAAATTGGCCGAACGCGATGCCGCCGCACGCGAGGCATTGGCGCGTTTGTTGGGCGCCTGATCGGCGGCCCGGCCACCGGAATCGGTGACCTTGGGCCCAACCCGGCCGGTCCGCCACCAACCGGGCAAGTCGTACGCGACAGCAGGCAAACCGGACAACGAAACCCGCGGCGAGATTTCACCCCTGCGGGTGAGTGATCACATGTCCCAGCGGGCCGCGGCGGACCGCAGCCGGGCCAGCGCGCGGTGCTGCGCGACCCGCACGGCACCCGGCGTCGAGCCGACGGCGTCCGCGGTCTCCTCGGCGGACAGGCCGACCACGACCCGCAGCACCAGGATCTCCCGCTGCTTGGCCGGCAGCACCTTGAGCAGCTCGGCCATCTGCGACGTCAGCTCCACGCGCATCGCCCGCTGCTCGGGACCGGCGTCCAACTCCGGCTCGTCGGGCACCTCGGCGACCGGCTCGGCGCGGTTGCGGGCGGCTGCCCGGTGGGCGTCGGCGACCTTGTGCGCGGCGATGCCGTAGACGAACGCCAGGAACGGTCGGCCCTGGTCACGGTAGCTGCCCAGTGCGGTCAGCACCGCCAGACAGACCTCCTGGGCCACGTCGTCGGCGGACGCGAACGAGCGCTCCTGCCGGCCGACACGGGCGCGGCAGTACCGGATGACCAGCGGTCGCACGTACCCGAGCAGGCGCTCGGTGGCGGCGCGGTTTCCGCCCACGGCCGCCGCGACGACGACAGCAAGATCATCCTGGTCTACAGTGGACGTATTGCCCGATTCCACCTGGCCGTCCAGCGCCGTCAGCCGCGGCAGTGCCGCTGCCAGCGGTTCACCGGCTACGAGTTCGGTCATCCCTGCCCCCAAAGTCACCGAACGGATCCCCCGACCCCACCACCGGCACGCCTGGTGCACACCGGGTTCGCACTGCTCTGATCAGCCAGGACGGTCGCCCGCCTCGCCGGGTGGTATCGCTCCGAAGAGGACACACACCGTCGGGTTCACCGACCGACACTGGACACCACCTTTACCCCTCGCAGCAGACCGGCCGTAACGGCCTGCCGGGCGTCACAGACAGTACTCCCCACGCACTCGCGGGGCCAGCGCTACCACCCGGGAACGTCTGGATGTCACGCCGATTTGGGACCCTTGTCCATCGAGCCGGACAACGATTGCCACGGACCATCCGGAACACGTCGTTCTTCGTCGGGGATTGACATCGACATTCGCCCCGAGAACACCCGACGTTCAACTCCGGACAATGCGTCACACACCTGTGACACCCGACCGTGCGCCGGTAGCCGATCAGCCTGGCAGACCAGGGATCAGGCACTGTGACGGGCTGCTGCGGAGCGATCACGAGGCGTGCCCGCGCCCCGGGCGGCGCGGACGCCGGCACAGGAGACGTTCCTCGGTTTCCCATGACCAACCCTTGACGAAAGGACGACAGATGCTTGACATTCTTCGTGGCAAAACTGGTAAGACGGAAATCAGGTCCGGACCGAATGTGTCCGAGTCGCAATGCGCGCGATGTATCTGGCGGGAATTCCACGTATCCGTGTCCTTTCTTCGGCGCCGCGCGGCAGTGGTCCAGGCCATCGACGGGGTTCCGCTGGTGCCGGCGGCCCCCGGCGGTCACGGGGCGTCGTGGCAGCCGTCCGCGTCGCCCGCGATGAAAATACTTCGCATTCGATAACGGGGTAGGCCCGTCGGGTTCACCCGCTGTTTTCCCAGGCTGCTTACCCTCTTCGACGTCCGCCGAGACCCGGAGGTGGTCCGTGCACGTTTCCCTGATCGTCTACGTGGTGGTCGTCACCGCGCTCGCGTTCGACTTCACCAACGGCTTCCACGACACCGCCAACGCCATGGCCACGTCCATCGCGACGGGCGCGTTGAAGCCCAAGGTGGCCGTGTCCATCGCCGGCGTGCTCAACGTGATCGGCGCGTTCCTGTCGGTGAAGGTCGCCAGCACCATCTCCAGCGGCATCGTCGACGAGACGAAGTTCCAGGCCAGCACCGGCCCGTACATCGTGTTCGGGGCGCTGGTCGGCGCGATCATCTGGAACCTGCTCACCTGGTTCCTCGGCCTGCCGTCCAGTTCGTCGCACGCGCTGTTCGGCGGCCTGATCGGCGCCACCTGGGTCGCGGTCGGCGGGGACGCCGTGCACTTCGGCACGCTGCTGTCCAAGGTCATCATCCCGGCTGTGTTCTCACCGCTGGTCGCCGGCATCGCGGCCGTCGCCGCCACGTACCTGGCGTACACGATGAACCGCCGCGCCAAGCAGGACACCGTCCGCAGGGGCTTCCGCGCCGGCCAGACGGTGTCCGCGTCCCTGGTGGCGCTGGCCCACGGCACGAACGACGCGCAGAAGACGATGGGTGTCATCACCCTGACGTTCGTGGTCGCGGGCATCCAGCCCAAGGGCGCCAACCCGATGTGGTGGGTCATCCTGCTGTGCGGCCTGGCCATCGGCCTGGGCACCTACCTGGGCGGCTGGCGCATCATCCGCACGCTGGGCAAGGGCATCACCGACGTGGAAAGCCCACAGGGTTTCGCCGCGGAGACCAGCGCCGCGGCGTCCATCCTGGCGTCGTCGCACTTCGGCTTCGCACTGTCCACCACCCACGTGTGCTCGGGCGCGGTGATCGGCTCCGGCGTCGGCAGGAAGCTGGCCGAGGTCCGGTGGGGCACGGCCGGCCGGATGGCGCTGGCCTGGCTGTTCACCCTGCCGGCGGCCGGTGTCGTCGGCGCGCTGGCCGGCAAGCTGGCCTCCGGCGGTGCCGCCGGCACGCTGATCGTGGCGGTCGTCGCGCTCGTGCTGGGCGGCGGCATCTACCTGGCAGCCCGCCGCAACCCGGTGAACGCCGGCAACGTCAACGACGAGTCGGTCCAGGCGCCGGGCATCCCGGCTCCGGCGGCCGCCTGAGCATCCAGGAGCGCGGATGAACATCAACTGGGGTGAACTCGGCCAGGTCTTCGCCGCGACGGTGGTGGCGGCGGTGCTGGTGGTCGGCCTGTTCTCGGTGGGCGTGATCGGGCTGTCCCAGCAGGCCACGGCGAAGGAGAACGGCCAGTCCGGCACGGGCCCGTTCACCGGCGCGGTGATCTGCTTCGCGCTGTGCGTGGCCATCGTCGGCTACGGCATCTACCTGATCGTCGCCAAGTAGCGTCGACGGCGTCGGGAGCCGGTCCGCGCGGGCCGGCTCCCGACGCGTGTCGAGGGCCTGCCGCCCGCGTGGCCGCAGAGGCCTGGACCACTGTCGGCCGCGGCCGGTTCCCCGCCTCCCGGTCGCCAGCGCGCCGCGGTAACCGGTCATGCCGGTGTCGTGCGGGGTTCGTCGGCCCGGCGGCGGGCGTGGGCTGAACGCGTGAACTCCGGCTCGTCCCGGGGAGTGAACCGGGCTGGTCGGCATGGCGTCGCGCGCCACATCACCGGCATGCGGACTTGCGCCGGACGGCATGCAAGCCGCACGCTCGGCAGGCTGTCCGCACACCGGGAGGGAGATCCCATCGGCATGACCAACAGCCTCGCGCTCGGCAACGCCACCATCCTCGACTTCCTGGAGCGGACGGCACCGCCCACCCCGTGCCTGGTCATCGACCTGGACATCGTGCGGGACAACTATCTCCGGCTCGCCGACGCGTGGCCGACGACCCGGATCTGCTACGCCGTGAAGGCCAACCCCGCACCCGAGGTCGTCGGACTGCTGGCCGGGCTGGGCGCGAGTTTCGACGTCGCCAGCACCGAGGAGATCGAGCTGTGCCTGGCGGCAGGCGCGGCACCCGAGTCGCTGTCGTACGGCAACACCATCAAGAAGGCCGCCGACATCGCGTTCGCGCACGAGCGGGGTGTGGCGTTGTTCACCACGGACAGCATCGGCGACCTGGAGCACATCGCCGGGCACGCGCCCGGTTCGGGCGTCTTCTGCCGTGTCCTGGTCGAACCGGCCGGGTCGGCCACGCCGTTCGGACGCAAGTTCGGCTGCGACGAGGAGATGGCCGGCGACCTCCTGTTGCGCGCCGCTGAACTGGGCCTGCGGCCCCGGGGCGTGTCGTTCCACGTCGGTTCCCAGCAGACCGACCCGAACGCCTGGCGTGCCGGGATCGAGCACGCGGCGCACATCGGCCGCCGGCTGGCCGGCCACGGCGTCACCCTCGATGCGATCAACCTGGGCGGCGGTTTTCCCGCCGCGTACCAGGAGGACGTACCTCCGCTGTCGGCCTACGCGGCCGCCGTCGAACAGGAACTGGCCGCGCACTTCGGCGCCACGCCACCGGCGACGCTGATCGAACCGGGCCGGGCCGTCGTCGCCGACGCGGGCGTGATCCGCAGCGCGGTCGTCCTCGTGGCCCGCAAGTCCACCCGTGACGAGCACCGCTGGGTGTACCTGGACGTGGGCCGCTACGGCGGGCTCGCCGAGACCGAGGGCGAGGCCATCGCCTACCGGTTGGCCACCCGGCACGACGGCGGGCCCGACGGACCCGTTGTGCTGGCGGGCCCGACGTGCGACGGTGACGACGTGATCTACCAGCGCAGGCCCTACCGGTTGCCCTTGGCGTTGGCGGCCGGCGATCACGTCGACATACTGAGCGCCGGGGCTTACACGGCGAGCTACTCCTCGGTATCGTTCAACGGTTTCGCGCCGCTGCGCACCTACTGTGTCGGCTGACGGCCGGCACTCCACCACACACCCACCCCGGGCCGGGATGCCTGTTCCTGCCTGCGAAACATTACTGGAGAGGTTGGGAGGTTGAGAGATGTCTCGTGACCAGCTGTCGACCATGACGGACGACAACGCGGTCGGAGTCTTTGCTGGACACCATGTTTTCGCCGAGTTCGAGGGAATAGACGCAAGCCTGCTGGACGATGTGGCCTTTCTGCGCGTCACCCTGGAACGCTCTCTCGACTCCGCCGGTGCCACCGTGTGCGACATCGTGAGCAAACGCTTTGCGCCGCAAGGGGTTACCGTGCTCGCTCTGCTGTCCGAGTCGCATGCGTCGCTGCACACCTACCCCGAGGTCGGCTCGGTGTTCGTCGACGTGTTCACGTGCGGCAACCGCGCCGACCCGGAACTGGCCATGCGGCTGCTCGCCGAGGCGCTGGGCGCCACGTCCCCGAACATCACCACGATCCGGCGCGGCCGTCCCGTCGTCGTGCCACAGCAGGAGACCGTCGCATGAGCGTGTCGACAACCACCCGGATCCACGAGCCCCTCGCGCCCGGGCTGACCCGGGTGTGGGACGTCGACGAGGTGCGGTACGAGGGTGACACGGCGTTCCAGCACGTGCTGATCGGCCGCACCGCCCAGGGCGTGTCGCTGTTCTGCGACAACGACCGGCAGAGCACCGAGTTCAGCCAGCTGACCTACCACGAGGCACTGATCGTGCCCGCGCTGCTGCTGGCCGACCAGGCGGAGCGGGTGCTGGTCGTCGGGTCCAGCGAGGGCGTGGTGTGCCAGATCGCGGTGGAGTTCGGCGCCGGCCGTGTGGACCACGTGGACATCGACGAGCAGGCCGTGCGACTGTGCGCCACGCACCTCCCCTACGGCTACACCGAGTCCGAACTGGACGATGCCGAACGCGGCGCGGGCCCCGTCACGGTGCACTACGCGGACGGCTACGAGTTCGTCCGGCGGACGTCCGACCGTTACGACGTGGTGCTCGTCGACCTGCCCGACGAACGCGAACACGACCCGGCCGCGCAGCACAACCGCTTGTACGGCGCCGAGTTCATGGCACTGTGCCGGGACATCACGACGCCCGGCGGTGTCGTGGTCAACCAGGCAGGCTGCCCGACGTTGTGGCGCAACGAAACCCTGATCCGGTCGATGCGCCGGTTCGGCGAGACGTTCGGCACCGTCTCGTGTTACTCGTCCGACGAGCACGAGTGGGCGTTCGTGACCGGCCGCGCCGACGAGGTCGCCGACCCGGTGGGCCGCATGGTGTCCCGGTTGGCCACCAGCCGCTACGCGCCGCGGACACTGGACGCGGACGCGTTGCGCAGCAGGACCGTGCTGCCCTACCACGTCCGCGTGGCGCTCAGCTGTTGAACCGCACCACCATGCGCTCCGGCCCACGCAGGTTCACGTGCGGCCGGTAGCGCAGCGAGTCCGCGTCCAGCTCCGGCTCGGTGACGTGCCGGGCGAACGCGGACAGCGCGATCGTGCCTTCCAGGCGGGCCAGTGGCGCGCCGAGGCAGAAGTGCGGTCCGGCGGCGAAGGACAGGTGCTGCCGGGAGTCCCGGGTGATGTCGAACCGGTCGGGTTCGGCGAACACGGCCGGGTCCCGGTT
>DASZXM010001133.1:0-3567 GCA_035546415.1 Pseudonocardiaceae bacterium | reverse complement strand
CCGCCGGGGCCGCTCGGGTTGCCGCCGGGCGGCGTCGGCGTCGGGCCTGCCGCGCGCTGGGTCGGTGTGCCACGGCCGGGTGTGTTCGGCGCGCTCGGGCCGCCCGGCGCACCAGGACCGTTCGGTGCACCAGGGCCGCTGGGCGCGGGGCTGTTCGCCTGCGGCGTGTCGCCCGCTCGGCGTGGCTGCTCGTTCGACGCGGCCGGCTGGTCGCCTCCGCGTGCCCCGCCGGAGTCCGGGTCGCTGCCGGTGGGCCAGCCGGGCTGGCCGTCCCGCGGCTGGTCGTCACGGTGGTCGCTCACTCGTCCTCCTCGCTGGCGCTCGTCGGCCGGATGAGCAGTGCTGTCGTGTTCCTGTGTTCGCTCGCGAGCTCACTCACGAAAGGGCCTCCCAGATCGCCGCAGCACAGGGTGCCACTGCGGTCGGTGGTCGTGCGTCAGTGCATGTTGCCTCGTGCGGTGTGACAGGAGTGTTCGGAGCCCCGATTACTCCGACGCGGTCCTCCTGCGTGAACCGCCGGTGTCCTGGTCACCTGGCTCACCTGTTCCCAGGACGTATGACTGCACCAGGTGGTTCCATGAACATGTCCGGCAAACTTCCACCACGTACACCCGGAACTCACCGAACATCGTCGACATCCTGGTCAGCTCCTCGGCGGTACGTGCCGAACCGGACAGATGCTTCAGTTCGTCACCGTAGACCCATGACACGAGCGTCAGTGGCTCGCGCCGGCAGACCGGGCACGTCACCTCGCTCGGCTGGCCGTGGAACTTGGCCGCGCGCAGCAGGTAGGGGCTGGCGTCGCAGACCTCCATGGTGCCGACGCGACCGGAGTAGACCTCCGCGAGCAGCGCGCGCCGCTGCAACGCGTGGTCGACCACTTGTCGTCGGTTCCGCACATCAACAGCGTACGTGGCGATGCTCTGGCCCTATTGGCCCATTTGGGTTAGACGTGGCCATCGTGTCTCTCACCACAGCGGCCCTCGGATCGGGATGACAGATGTATCGGAGCGATATAGTGGCAACCACTAACGGGTCCGTGAGGAGGTGTCCCGTGGTCGAGTTCGCGATCCTCGGCCTGTTGCACGAGGCACCGATGCACGGCTACGAGCTGCGCAAACGCCTCGCCAGTTTGCTCGGCGCGTTCCGGGCGTTCTCCTACGGCTCCCTGTACCCGGCGTTGCGCCGGTTGCAGCGGGCCGGGTTGATCGCCGAGGAGCTGACCGAGCCGGCCGACGAGGAGGCCAGGACGGCGCGGTCCTGGGGCAAGCGGGCCCGGCGGGTCTACAAGCTGACCGCGGAAGGCAAGGAGAGGTTCGCCGAGCTGGTCGCCGACGGCGGCCCGCAGACGTGGGACGACGACGGGTTCGGCGTCCACATGGCGTTCTTCTCCCGCACGCCGGCCGAGGTCAGGATGCGCATCCTGGAGGGTCGCAGGCGCAGGGTCGAGGAGCGGCGCGAGGGTTTGCGCGCCGCCCTGGCCAGGGCGGGTGAGCAGATCGACCGCTACACGCGGGAGCTGCACCGCATGGGTCTGGAGTCCAGTGAACGCGAGGTGCGCTGGCTCAACGAGCTGATCGAGCACGAGCGGGCGGAGCAGGACGGGCTGGCCTGACCGCGACTGTCATCGCAACGAGTGACCGTGAATGAAGGAGGACCCCGGTATGGGCGAGCATGGCCGCGTTCGGGTAGCCATCGTCGGTGTCGGCAACTGTGCGGCATCCCTGGTGCAGGGGGTGCACTACTACCGGGACGCCGATCCGCGGACTCGGGTGCCGGGCCTGATGCACGTCCAGTTCGGCGACTACCACGTGCGGGACGTCGAGTTCGTCGCCGCGTTCGACGTGGACGCGAAGAAGGTCGGCCGCGACCTGTCCGAGGCGATCGTGGCCAGTGAGAACAACACGATCAAGATCTGCGACGTGCCGCCGCTGGGCGTGACGGTGCAGCGCGGGCACACCTTCGACGGCCTCGGCGAGTTCTACACCGACACGATCACCGAGTCCGACGAGGATCCGGTGGACGTGGTCGGCGCGCTGCGGGCCGCCCAGGTGGACGTGCTCGTGTCGTACCTGCCGGTGGGTTCGGAGGAGGCGGACCGGTTCTACGCGCAGTGCGCGATCGACGCGGGCGTCGCGTTCGTCAACGCGCTGCCGGTGTTCATCGCGTCCGACCCGGAGTGGGCGGAGAAGTTCCGCGCGGCCGGCCTGCCGATCATCGGTGACGACATCAAGTCGCAGGTGGGTGCCACCATCACGCACCGCGTGATGGCGAAGCTGTTCGAGGACCGCGGTGTCGAACTGCTGCGCACGTACCAGTTGAACTTCGGCGGCAACATGGACTTCATGAACATGCTGGAGCGCAAGCGCTTGCAGTCCAAGAAGATCTCCAAGACGCAGTCGGTGACATCCCAGATCCCGCACGAGATGCAGAAGGCCGACGTCCACATCGGACCGTCGGACTACGTGCCGTGGCTGGACGACCGCAAGTGGGCGTACGTGCGCCTGGAGGGCCGCGCGTTCGGTGACGTGCCGCTGAACCTGGAGTACAAGCTGGAGGTCTGGGACTCGCCGAACTCGGCGGGCGTGATCATCGACGCCGTGCGCGCCGCGAAGATCGCGCTGGACCGCGGGTTGGCGGGTCCGGTGCTGTCGGCGTCGTCGTACT
Source organism: Pseudonocardiaceae bacterium (assembly GCA_035546415.1). Taxonomy (GTDB): domain Bacteria; phylum Actinomycetota; class Actinomycetes; order Mycobacteriales; family Pseudonocardiaceae; genus DATEPR01. Next base: position 900 of record DASZXM010001133.1, on the reverse strand, counting down.
TCATGAAGTCGCCGCCGGAGCAGTACTCCGACTCGGTCGCCTACGAGGCCGTGGAGAAGTTCATCGCCGGTGAGCTGGAGGGCACGGTGGACAACACGGTGGACAACACTGTGGACGGCGGGGCCGAGAGCTGAGCGCACGGCCACTGGCGCTGGTCACCGGCGCGTCCCGGGGCATCGGCGCGGAGACGGCCCGCGCACTGGCCGACACGCACGATGTGCTGCTGGGCGGCCGGGATGTGGACGTCCTGGGCAAGCTGGCGGCGGAACTGCCCGGCGCGCGGCCGTGGCCGGTCGAACTGACCGACCCGGCTGCGGTCGCCGCGGCCATCCGGCCGATCGAGCGGCTGGACGTCCTGGTGCACTCGGCGGGCGTCGCACTGCTCGGCCCGCTGGCCGACACGTCGATCGACGTGTGGCGGGACACGTTGCAGCTCAACGTGATCGCCGTCGCCGAGCTGACCAGGCTGCTGCTGCCGGCGTTGCGCGCCGCTGCCGGCCGGGTGGTGCTGGTGAACTCCGGCCAGGGCCAGCACGCCAGCGCCGGCTGGGGCGCCTACGCGGCGAGCAAGTTCGCGCTGCGGGCGTACGCGGACGTGCTGCGCGCCGAGGAGGCGGAGCACGGGCTGCGCGTCACGTCGGTGTTCCCCGGGCGCACCAACACGGACATGCAGCGTGAGGTGCGTGCCGCCGAGGGCGGCGAGTTCGAGCCGGACCTGTACCTGCGCGCCAGGTCGGTCGCCACCGCGATCCGCTTCGCGGTCAACGCGCCCCCGGACGCGCAGGTTCCGGAACTGGTGGTCCGTCCGGCGCCGTAACGGTTCCCCAGTGCGTCGCACGAGGGCGGGGTCCGCACCCCGCCCTCGTCGTGTGTCACCAGTCTCCGCCGCCACCGCCGGAG
>DASZXM010001132.1:0-3778 GCA_035546415.1 Pseudonocardiaceae bacterium | reverse complement strand
GGTCCCCTGCGTCGACCCGGTCGCCTCCTGGATCTGCGCGGGCGCTGGCTCCCGACGCCGGCCGCTCACCGGCGCGCCACCCGCCACGCGATCACCGAACCGCCTATCCGGCCGGCGACGGTCCGCGAGAATGGCGGCATGACCGGCTCCACGCACCACATCCCTCGTCACCGGGCAGTCCACCCCAGCCTCACCCCCACCCCTTGCCACGGGCCTTGCCACCGGTCATGACCGAGGGCGTGCGGTTCCGGCTGCTCGGCGACCTGGAGGTCACCAGCGGCGACCAGCGGCTCCCGGTCGGCCGCCGCCGCGAACGCTGCCTGCTCGGACTGCTCCTGCTCACGCCGAACACCGCCGTGCCCACCGCCCGCCTGGTGGACCTGCTCTGGGACGGCGAACCACCGCCCACCGCCGCCGCCGCCCTGCACACGCATGTGTCCCGGCTGCGCTCCGCCGTCGGCCACGGCATCCACCTGCGCCACGCGGGCGACCAGGGCTACGTCGCCGAGGTCGACCCGCGAACCGTCGACGTGCACCGCTTCACCAGCCTCGTCGAGGGCGCCCGCACCGTCCACGACCCCGAACGACGCGCCGCTCTGCTGCGCTCCGCACTCGACCTGTGGCGCGGCCCACTGCTGCGCGACTGCGCGTCCGACCACCTGCGCGACCGGCTGTCCGTCGATCTGGACGAACTCCGCCTCACCGCGACGGAACTGGCCGTGGACAGCGAACTGGCCTGCGGCCGCCACCGCGACCTCATCGCCGAACTGACCCGCCTGACCACCGAACACCCGCTGCGCGAACGGTTCTGGGGCCAACTCGCCCTCGCGCTCTACCGCGGCGACCGGCAGGCAGACGCACTCGCCGCACTCGCCAGGGCACGCACCCGCCTGGCCGACGACCTGGGCATCGACCCCGGCCCGCACCTCACCCAACTCCAGGAGCAGATCCTGGCCGCCGACCCCGCCCTGCTGCTCACCGCCGAAGCCGCGCACCACCAGCTGCCCAGGGACATCGCCGAGTTCACCGGCCGCGCCGCCGAACTCGCCGCCCTGTGCGCCCGCGGCACCGGCACCGCACCCGCCATCCACGCCGTCATCGGCATGGCAGGCGTCGGCAAGACACGCCTCGCCGTCCGCGCCGCCCACCAACTCGCCGACGCGTTCCCCGACGCCCAACTGTGGGCCGACCTGCGCGGCCACGACCCCGACCAGCCGCCCACCGATCCGGCGACCGTGTTGGAACGTTTCCTGCACGCGCTCGGCGTCCCCATTCACGAGATACCCGCCGACCCGGACGCCCGCGCCGCCCTCTACCGGGACCGGCTCGCCGGCAGGCGCGCCCTCGTCGTCCTGGACGACGCCGCCGACGAGAACCAGGTCCGTCCCCTGCTACCCGCGGGCGCCACGTGCCACGTGCTGATCACCAGCCGGCACAGCCTCACCGGCCTGGACGGCGTCCACACCCACACCCTCGACGTGTTCACCACCGACGACGCCGTCGCGCTCCTGCGCCGCGACGTGGGCGACCGGCGCGTCGCGACCGAACCCGGCATGGCCGAACGCGTCGCCGACCTGTGCGGCCACCTGCCCATCGCCGTCGCGCTGGCAGCCCGCCACTTGCGCAACCGACCCGCGTGGCGGCTGCGCGACATGGTGACCCGACTGGCCGACGAGAACCGCCGCCTCACCACCCTGTCCACCCACAGCCGGGCGGTCCGGCCCGCGTTCGACCTGTCCTACCGCGCCTTACCGGAACCGCACCGTCACCTGTTCCGGCTGCTCGCGCTGCACCCCGGCCAGGACGTGTCCGCCGCATCCGCCGCCGCACTCGCCGACATCCCGGTCGCCACGGCCGACGCGATCCTGGAGTCCCTCTACGACGAACACCTGCTCCAGGAGTCCGCGCCCGGCCGCTACCGCATGCACGACCTGGTCCGCCTCTACGCCGCCGAACTCACCGCCCACCACGACACCCCCGCCGCCCGCCAGGCCGCGTTCGGCCGCGTCGTCGACCACTACCTGCGCTGCGCCGAGCAGGCCACCCGCCTCGTCCACCCCACCGAGGCGCGCCGGCTGGGCCCACCCCGGCCGGCAGGCCCCGGCGACCCCACGACCACGGCCGACGCCCACGCCTGGGCCGAACGCGAGTACACCAACCTGCTGGCCATCGTCTCCCGCGCCGCCGACGACACCGACGACACCGCCCGACTCGCGGTGCGGCTCGTCCTCGCGCTCTACCGTCCACTGGCCAACCGGGGCCTGTCCACCGGTCGCATCGCCCTCAACCGCGTGGCCGCGCGAGCGGCCCACCGCATCGGTGACCGCCGCGGCGAGGCCCAGGCACTGGAGGACCTGGGGTCGCTGTGCGCGCAGGTCGGCCTGTTCGACGAGTCGCTCACCGCCACCACGGCGGCCCTGACGCTGTGGACCGAACTGGACGACACCACCGGCCAGCAGGCCTGCACCGGCGACCTCGGCAACACCTACCGGCTGCTCGGCGAACTGGACCTGGCAGCCGACCACCTGCACCGCGGCCTGGCCATCGCCGAAGCCGCCGGCAACACCGCGGGCCAGGCGTCCACCCTGAATTTCCTCGGCCTGGTCCACCAGGACATGTCCCGCTACCGTGAGGCGTGCGCCATGCACCGCGACAGCCACCGCCGCTACCAGGCCCTCGGCAACGTCCTCGGCGCCGCCATCGCCCAGGCCAACCTGGGCTGGGCCGAGCAGCGCTCCGGCGACGCGGCAGGTGCCATCACCCACCACGAAGCCGCACTGCGCGACTTCCGCGGCCTCGGTGACGAGTACAACGCGGCCGAACAACTGTGGGCGCTCGGCCAGGCCCACCACGCCCTCGGCCACCCCGACAGCGCCCGCACCCACTGGCACGCCGCCATCGCCGCCCTGCGGGCCATCGGCCTGGTCGACACCGACGAGGCCGAAACCCTGCTCCACCAACCGGTCCCGGACACGCCGGAGATCATCCGACTCAACACGTGACCGGGCCTACGCACGACGGAAGTGGTAAAGCCACTGACCACCCGACTGGGACGCCCACCACTCGGGCGGCCGGACCCGAGGCACAGGATACCGTTCCGGCTCAGGAAGTTCCGGATCGAGCGGAATATTCAGCTGAGTGATCATCTTGGCAAGTCGTCGGGGGACCTCCGAGCCGGAAACCGGTAGACCGTTCTCGACGAGTACCGGCACGGGAATCCTGCCCAACGCGTCCCATTCGTTCTGCCACGCGCGGATCTGTCGCCACGCCGTGGTGGTGATCGGCCCCCGGCCCACACTCACCGCATAGCCGGACAGCCGCAGTGGGTCGGAGGGAGAGTGGCCGCGCAGAATCGGTCCCACCAATGGCTTGCGCAGTTGCTCGGGATCCCCGATGTTCATTCCACGGCACCAGTAGGCCCGGAACAGCAGTCGCCGCACGTCGTCGGCGACGCCCGCGCAGTATGCCTCGGTATAGCCGGCGACGGCCGCTTCCGTGTTCGGCACGAAGTCGGGCACCCGCCACGTGACGTGCTCGTCGGGCAGGAGCAGTTGGCGAATTTCCGCGAGATCGGTGTGCAGCGCACGCCGGCCTGCCTCATCGAGTCGGCGGCCGGTCACCGGCAACTGCGGTGCGTGCTCGACTTCGACCGCGCGCCAGTCCACGTCGACCTTTGCCGAACGCAGGACGTCCACCCGCCTGCTTGCCAAATAGCAGAACGGGCTGCTGAAATCCGCGTAAATGATCAGGCTCATGCGTTCACCACCGGGTTTCAATT
>DASZXM010001131.1:0-3133 GCA_035546415.1 Pseudonocardiaceae bacterium | reverse complement strand
GTCCGAGCAGGATCGAGTACGCGGGCAGCATCGCCGTGTTGCGGCGGATGACGGCGCGCCCGCTCGACGACAGCACGCCCGTCACCGAGTGCGGGTAGAGGAAGAGCGCGAGCGCCGAGCCGAGCGCGAGCGTCGCGTACTGCAACTGGTTGGTGTTGGTCAGCACGGTGCTGCCGAACGGCTTGCCCGTGGTCGGGTTCTTCTTCGCCAGCGCGGTGCTCGCCTGGTCGAAGATGTGACCCCAGCCGCCCAGGTGGATGGGCAGGTAGATCACGGCCACCAGGATCACCACGTAGATGAGGATGTCCTTGACGAACGCGATCAGGGCGGGCGCGCGCAGGCCGGACGAGTACGTGTAGACGGCGAGCACGACGAACGCGACGAACAGCGGCAGGTGGCCCAGCCAGCCGGTGGTGTTCAGGCCGATCGTGCGCAGCACGGCCTCGATACCGGCCAGTTGCAGCGCGATGTAGGGCATCGTCGCGACGATCCCGGTGATGGCGATCAGCAGTGCCAGCAGCGACGAGCCGTAGCGGCCGCGCACGAAGTCGGCGGGCGTGATGTAGCCGTGCGTGCGGGACACCGACCACAGCCGCAGCACCGGCAGGAACACGATGGGGTAGAGGATCACCGTGTAGGGCACGGCGTAGAAGCCGATCGCACCGGACCCGAACACCAGCGCGGGAACGGCGACGAACGTGTAGGCGGTGTAGAGGTCACCGCCGACGAGGAACCACGTGACCCAGCCGCCGAACCGGCGACCGGCCAGGCCCCACTCGTCCAGCTGGTGCAGGCCGCTGCCGGCCTTCCACCGCGCCGCGACGAATCCGAGGACCGCGACGGCGACGAACAGGATGACGAAGACGACCAGTTCGATCCACTGTGAGCCGCTCATGACCGGTTCCCCTCATCCAGCTGGTCCACGCTCAACTCGTCCGGTTCCTTGGTGTTGACCGGCTTGCGGCGTGTGGCGACGAAGACGATCCAGACGCAGGCGACGCCGACGACCACGAACAGGAGCTGGTACCAGTAGAAGAACGGAATCCCACCCAGCCGCGGCTCGTCCCGGTTGAACCACGGCGTGACCAGCATCAGCAGTGGTACCAGGAGCAGTAGGTTCCAGGGGCTCCAGACCAGTCCGGTCACGCGGGGTTCGGGTGGCTGACTGGACGGCGACGGCGACGGTGGCGTCGAGGGCATCGTGTCCTCCGGCTGACGAGCGGACGAGCCTGCGGAAACAGGCGCGTCGCGGATGCTAAGCCGCACGGGTACGGGCAGTCACTACCTGACAGTCCTTTGACATCAATGCGGCCGAACCGTAATCAGCTCCAGTTGTCCACAGGCTGTGCACCGTTTCATCCACAACTGTGGACAACTGGCCCGCGCCGGCAACTTGATTCATTCAAGAAAGTGGGCCAGACTGCCGCGTATGCCGACGACCGTGCCGTCGGCAACACCCCCTGCTTGTTCCTCCACCCCCTCTGAATCGCGGAAGGACCTCCATCGCATGTCCGACACTCCAGACGCCGTTGTTGGAGAGATGAACGAGCAGTGCCCGGTGGCGCCCAGGGTGCCCAACCACCCGACCGAGGGCGTGGGGAACCGCGTCTGGTGGCCCAACCGGCTCAACCTGTCGATCCTGCGCAAGCACTCCGCCGTCGCCAACCCGATGGACGACGACTTCGACTACGCCGCCGAGTTCGCCCGCCTCGACCTGGACGCGCTGGCCGCCGACGTCGACGCGGTGCTGACCACGTCGCAGGACTGGTGGCCGGCCGACTTCGGCCACTACGGGCCGTTCATGATCCGGATGGCGTGGCACAGCGCCGGCACCTACCGCATCGACGACGGCCGCGGCGGGGCGGGCGCCGGCATGCAGCGGTTCGCGCCGCTGAACAGCTGGCCGGACAACGGCAACCTGGACAAGGCGCGCCGTCTGCTGTGGCCGGTGAAGAAGAAGTACGGCCGCCGCATCTCCTGGGCCGACCTGTTGGTCTTCGCGGGCAACCGGGCCCTGGAGACGATGGGCTTCACGACGTTCGGCTTCGCAGGCGGCCGCGCCGACGTGTACGAGCCCGACGAGGACGTGTACTGGGGCCCGGAGCGCACCTGGCTGGGCGACGAGCGCTACACCGGTGACCGCCAGCTGGAGGCCCCGCTGGCGGCCGTGCAGATGGGTCTGATCTACGTCAACCCGGAGGGCCCCAACGGCAACCCGGACCCGCTGGCCGCGGCCCGGGACATCCGCGAGACGTTCCGCCGGATGGCGATGAACGACGAGGAGACCGTCGCGCTGATCGCCGGCGGCCACACGTTCGGCAAGACGCACGGCGCCGCCGACCCGGACCGGTACGTCGGCCCCGAGCCGGAGGGCGCGCCGCTGGAGGAGCAGGGCCTGGGCTGGCGCAACAGCTTCGGCACCGGCAAGGGCCGCGACGCGATCACCAGCGGCCTCGAGGTGACCTGGAGCCAGACGCCGACCAGGTGGAGCACCAAGTTCCTGGAGAACCTGTACGCCTACGAGTGGGAGCTGACGGCCAGCCCGGCCGGCGCGCACCAGTGGCAGCCCAAGAACGGCGCGGGCGCGAACACCGTGCCGGACCCGGAGACCGGTGAGCTGAAGCGGCCGCCGACGATGCTCACCACCGACCTGGCGCTGCGCGTCGACCCGGTGTACGAGCAGATCACCCGCCGGTTCCTGGAGCACCCGGACCAGTTCGCCGACGCGTTCGCCCGCGCCTGGTTCAAGCTCACCCACCGCGACATGGGCCCGATCCAGCGCTACCTGGGCCCGCTCGTGCCGCGGGAGGAGCTGATCTGGCAGGACCGCGTGCCGGCCGTGGACCACGAACTGGTCGACGCCGCCGACGTGGCCGCCCTGAAGGCGACGATCCTGGAGTCCGGGCTGTCCGTGGCCGCGCTGGTGTCCACCGCGTGGGCGTCGGCGTCGACGTTCCGCGGCAGCGACAAGCGCGGTGGCGCCAACGGTGCCCGCATCCGGCTGCAGCCGCAGCGCGACTGGGAGGTCAACGAGCCCGACGAGCTGTCGCTGGTGCTGCGCACCCTGGAGGGCGTCCAGGAGTCCTTCAACGCCGCCCAGACCGGCGGCAAGCGGATCTCCTTCGCCGACCTG
>DASZXM010001130.1:0-7644 GCA_035546415.1 Pseudonocardiaceae bacterium | reverse complement strand
GGACCAGAACTTCGGACATGAGCGACTCCTCCTCGTCGGATGTCAGATCAGCTTCTGGGAGACCAGGTACTCGGCGACCTTCACGCCACCGTCACCCTCGTCCTCGACCTTGGTACCACCGGTGCGCGGCGGCTTCGGCGCGGCCTCCAGGACCTGTGACCACGCGCTGCCCAGGCCGACATCACCGGCGTCGATGCCCAGGTCGGCGACGGTGACCGTCGTCACAGGCTTCTTCTTCGCGGCCATGATGCCCTTGAACGACGGGTACCGCGGCTCGTTGATCTTCTCCGACACGCTGATCAGGGCCGGCAGGGTCGCTTCGAGGCGGGTGAGGCCCTCGTCGCCGGTCTCCCGCTCGACCTTCACGGTGGTGCCGTCCACTTCGACCTTCCGCGCGTGCGTCAGCTGCGGCAGTCCGAGCAGTTCGGCGACGATGGCGGGCACCGCGCCGGCCACGCCGTCGGTGGACTCGTTGCCGGCGAGCACGATGTCGACACCGTCGACGGTGCCGATCGCCTTGGCCAGCACCTTGGCGGTCTGCAGGACGTCGGCGCCGTGCAGCGCCGGGTCGGACACGTGGATGGCGGCGTCGGCGCCCATGGACAGGGCCTTGCGAATGGCGTCGGTGGCGCGGTCGGGACCGACGCACAGCACCGTCACCTCACCGCCCTGCGCCTCCTTGATGAGCAGTGCCTCCTCGACGGCGCGCTCGTTGATCTCGTCGAGCACCGCGTCCGCCGCGTCGCGATCCAGCGTGTGGTCGGCCGGGCTGAGTTTGCGCTCGGAGTAGGTGTCGGGCACCTGCTTCACCAGAACGACGATGTTCATGGGCCTCGTTCGACCTCCTGGAACCGATAATCGTGGAATCAGGCCGACCTTGCCATGTCGTGACCTGGTTGGCGAGTGAAGACCACCACATCCCGGGGTGGTCCCTACCACCGTGATGTTACCGGCCGGTAGCAGCCCTGCAAGCGAGTGGGTGGTGACCATGCTCACCACTACGCCGAACGAGTGACGAGTGGCAACTTGGCCCTGCTTATCGTTCCGGGATATCCCAAGCGTTACAGTGCGGCGTCATGTCCGGCTTCGTCGCTGTCGTCACCGACTCCACCGCCTGTATTCCAGCCGAGGTAGCCACCCGGCTGGGCATCCGAGTCGTGCAGCAACAGCTGCGCATCGGCGAGGAGTACGACGACGAGGCGCGGGTGCCGGGCGAGCGGATCGTCAGCGCGCTGCGCGGCCACGAGGACGTGGCGACCGCGCCGCCGGACCCGGGCGCGTTCTTCTGGGCCTACCTGGACGCCGCGGCGCAGGGTGCGTCCGCGATCGTGTCCATTCACATCTCCGGCCGCATGTCGCAGACGTGCGAGGCGGCCCGCGCGGCCGCCGCACAGACCAAGATCCCGGTGCACGTGCTGGACTCCGGCACGCTGGGCATGAGCCTGGGCTTCGCCGTGCTGGCCGCCGCGAAACTGGCCACCCAGGGCGCCGACATCCGCGACGTGCTGGCGATCGCGGGCCAGCGCATCGTCCGCAGCACCGAACTGCTGCACGTGGAGTCGCTGGAGTGGCTGCGGCGCGGCGGCCGGATCGGCGCGGCCGCGCACTTCATCGGGAACACCTTCGCCATCAAGCCGATGCTGACGGTGAAGGACGGCGAGGTCGCGCCGCTGGAGCGGACGCTCGGCGCGGACCGGGCGCTGCGCAAGATGGTGGATCGCGCCGTGCGGCTGGCCGGGGACGACCTGGTCGACATCGCGGTGGAGTACATCGGCGAGGACGACCGGGTGCCCCGGATAGCCGAGGCGCTGCGCAAGCGCGTGGCCAACATCAAGAACCTGGTCCCGGTCAGCGTGACGTCGATCATCACCGCGCACGTCGGTCCGGGGGCGATGGGCATCACGATCTCACCAACCGTGTGACCGCGATGCCCACCGCCCGCCGGGGTCAGAAGCCGGCCAGCCCGTGGGGCGTGCCGACACCGGTCGGACCGTCCCAGCCCTTGCCGGCCTGGCAGACCGACGTGCCGTAGGACAGCGACTGGCACGAGCCGTTCGGCGCGTTCTGGCCGAGCGTCACGTCCGTGAAGGTGCCCTTCTTGGCCGAGTACAGCGTGTTCGGGCCGAGCACCTGGGACAGGTGGCCACCCCGCGCGTAGAGGGCGGCGACGAACGGCGACGACGCGCTGGTGCCGCCCCACACGCCCCACTGCTGCGGCTCACCGGAGGCAGGCGCGTACGTGTCGTAGGTCGCGACACCGGTCGTCGGGTCGGCGACGGCCGAGATGTCGGACGCGGCCCGGTGGCCGCCGCACGCCTTGGACACCGATTTCGGCTGCCCGATGGCAGGCGGCTCGTCGGTGGCGCAGCTGCTGCCCGCGCCGTCCCACGCGACCTGCGTGTACTTCGAACCGGACGCCAGCAGCGACGTGCCGCCCACGGAGACCACCGACGGCAGGTCCTGCGGCCAGCCGGACAGGTTGAACTCGAAGCCGCCGTCACCGGACGACGCCAGGACCGCGACACCCGGCTGGTACAGGTCCCGGGCGGGCTGGCCGGTGTCGGAGTAGGCGTCCGGGTCGTACTGGTAGCTCATGCTGACCGCGTTGGCGCCCATCGCCACCGCCGTCTTCACGGCCGTGCCGAAGTCGCCGATCGCCACGTCCTCGTCGGCCTGGCTGGACGGGAAGCCGTCCGCGTCGGGCAGTTGCAGCTCGATGATGTGGCACTCGGGGCACGCGGCCGACGCCATGTCGACGTCCAGGGACGTCTCGACGGCGACGTCCTCCTCCTCGGCCTTGCCCAGGTCACTCGGGTCCGGCGTGAGCGGTGCGCCGCCCTTGTAGTCGGCGATCTTCAGGCAGCCACTGGCCGTGGTGCAGGCCGGCAGCCCGTACTCGGCGCGGTAGGTGTTGAGGTCGGACTCCAGGTTCGGGTACGCGCCCGCGTCCAGGATGGCGATCGTCCCGTTGGCGCCGACACCGGCTGCCGGCAGGTGGTAGGCGTTCGCCAGGTCGGCCGCGCCGTAGCCGATCGGCTCCGTTGTGGACAGTGGCTTGCTCGAACCGCCTGCCGCCAGGCCCTTCAGGTCGCAGGCCGCGTGGACCTGCGCACAGAAATCGATGACCTTCGTGGACTGTAAGAGCGTGCCGGCACGCAGTTGCGCGCGCATGGCGTCGATCGTGCTCGGACTGTTGGTGTTCGGTTGGGCCGCTTGGGCCACTGCGGGCACGAACGCCGTCACGGCGAGCGCCCCGATGGTGAGTGCGACCAGTCTCCTGCGGAGTCCTCCTGGCACATGTCCTCCTGGTGCGAGGCCTTTCGTGGACGTGCCCCACGCTGCCAGCCCGCCCGATGCGCGCACATCATCCTGAAGTAGGGATTTGAGCGTTACGAGTTGTTTGCTCCAACCCGAGCGCCGGTGACGGCCCCGGTCGGTCGTGGCCGACCGGCCGACCGGGCGTCGGCTACCGTGCTGCCGTGCAGACACTGCCGCTGACCGGGGAACGCACCGTCCCTGACGTGCCCGAGGAGAACTACTGGTTCCGCAGGCACGAGGCCGCGTACGTCCGGCTGCTGTCCCACTGCGTGGACGCGGTCGTGCTGGACGCCGGGTGTGGCGAAGGTTACGGGGCCGATCTGCTGGCCACGGTCGCCCGTCGCGTCGTCGCCGCCGACTACGACCCGCCCGCCGTGGCGCACGTGCGCCACCGCTACCCCGCCGTGACCGCCGTCCGGACGAACCTCGCGGTGCTGCCGGTCCGGTCCGCCGCCGTCGACGTGGTCGGGAACTTCCAGGTGATCGAGCACCTGTGGGATCAGGAGGCGTTCCTCGCCGAGTGCCACCGCGTGCTGCGGCCGGGTGGCCTGCTGTTGATCACCACGCCGAACCGGATCACGTTCTCGCCCGGCCAGGACACGCCGCTCAACCCGTACCACACCAGGGAACTGGACGCGGGCGAACTCGCCGACCTGTTGCGCGGCACGGGTTTCACGGTCGACTTCCTCGGCGGCCTGCACCACGGCGCCCGCCTGCGCGAGTTGGACGCGAAGTACGGCGGCTCGCTGATCGACGCACAGGTCCAGGTCGTGCTCGGCCAGCTGCCCGGCGAGGCGACGTTCCCGGCCGGGTTGCTGGCCGACGTGGTGTCCGTCCGGGCGGACGACTTCGACATCCACGAGCACGACGTCGACGCCAGCCTGGACCTGGTGGCCGTCGCGAGGCGGCCGGCGTGACCGAGCAGCCGATCGGCACGTTCTGCCTCGTCCTGCACAGCCACCTGCCCTGGCTGGCCCACCACGGTTCCTGGCCGGTCGGCGAGGAATGGCTCTACCAGGCGTGGGCGCACTCGTACCTGCCGGTCGTGGACCTCCTGCACCGGTTCGCCGCGGAAGGCCGCCGTGACGTGCTCACCCTCGGTGTCACGCCCGTCCTCGCGGCCCAACTGGACGATCCGTACTGCCTGCGCGCGTGCCACGAGTGGCTGGGCGGCTGGCAGCTGCGCGCCGACTACGCCGCCACCCGCTGGCACGGCCGCTGGCCTGCCGGGCCGGAACTGCGGGCGCTGGCCGCCGCCGAGCACCGCGCCGCCGGGCAGACCCTGGAGACGTTCGAGACGACGTGGCGGCACGGTTTCTCGCCGGTGCTGCGGCCGCTGGTCGACGACCGGGTGATCGAACTGCTCGGCGGCCCGCTCACGCACCCGTTCCAACCGCTGCTGGACGCACGCATCCGCGGTTTCGCGCTGCGCTCCGGCCTCGCCGACACGGCGTTGCGGATCGGCGTCGCGCCACAAGGGATCTGGGCACCGGAGTGCGGCTACGCACCAGGCATGGAACACGACTACCAGGCCGCCGGGGTGCGCCGGTTCCTGGTGGACGGCCCGTCGGTGCGCGGACGGACGTCGGCCGCCCACCCGGTCGGCGACAGCGACGTCGTGTGCTTCGCACGCGACCTGGACGTGACGTACCGGGTGTGGTCGCCGAAGGCCGGCTACCCGGGCGACCCGGCGTACCGGGACTTCCACACGTACGACCACCCGTCGGGCCTCAAACCGTCGCGGGTGACGGGCAGGCGCGTGCCACCGGAGCGGAAGAAGCCCTACGACCCGGAACTCGCGGCCGTCGCCGTGCGCCGGCACGTCGACGACTTCGTCGACACCGTCGTGGCGCGGCTGCGCGAGGCACGACAGCGCGACGGGCGGCCGGGCCTGGTGGTGGCCGCGTACGACACCGAACTGTTCGGCCACTGGTGGCACGAGGGTCCACGGTGGCTGGAGGGTGTGCTGCGGGCGCTGCCGACCGCCGGCGTGCGGGTGAGCACGCTGGGCGGCGCGCTGGACGCGGGACACCTGGGCCGGCCGGTCGAGCTGCCGGCGTCGTCGTGGGGGTCGGGCAAGGACTGGCGCGTGTGGGACGGCGAGCAGGTGGCCGACATGGTGGACGCGGGCGCACACATCCAGCGCGAGCTGCTGTCCACGGTGGACGCCACGGTCGGCGACCACCGGGACCCGGTGGCCGACCAGCTGACCCGCGAGGCGCTGCTGGCGCTGTCCAGCGACTGGGCGTTCATGGTCACGAAGGACTCGGCCGCCGACTACGCCCGCGGCAGGGCGGCGCTGCACGGCGACCGGTTCGCCGAACTCGCGGCGGGCCGAACGGACCGGATGGCGGACATGCGCACAGTGGACGGACTGTTCGGGCATCTGGACGCGCGCGGCCTCCGCAAGGGCAACGCGTGACTCAACCGTCCCCTTGGTCCGAATCGACGTCCTGGTTCCGCTGCCGGGAGCGGTGTTCGGTGAACCAGCCGAGCCAACCCAGCCCCGCGGCGACGACGAGCGCGATCAGCCACGGAGCGAACGACCACGCGGCCATCGACACCTCCCCTTAACGGGTACCACACACCGTTACCCACGGTACGGCATCGTGCGGCGCAGCGTGCACGGACGGAACAGGACAGATCCAGGACAGCGCGAATTGGTTCAGCAGGGCGTGTCGAACCGGTTCACCGCGTTTTCCGCGCGCAGCGTAGCGCCGGGATCGGCGCGCTCCACCTGAGCCACCCGATCCATTGCGGTGTACGGCCCGGACAGCCGCTCCAGGCCACGGCGGCGGCGGCGCGCCCGCTGGTCGACCAACCAGCCGAATCCCCCGACGACCACGACGAACACCAGCGCGATCAGCCACGGTGCCATGGCTACCTCCCCACTCCCCTCCCACGCTACCGCCGCGTGTCCGGTTCGGCGATGGACAGCGCTGCTAGGCTCGGGCAGGCCACACAAGCAAGCGCACGTTCGGTAAACGACGATTACCAGGGAATTCGGGACATCAGGATACCGGCGAGTAGGTCGCACCGGGGAGATGCGAGGATCACTCGGATCATGCGCGTACTGATGCTGTCCTGGGAGTATCCGCCGGTGGTCATCGGTGGGCTCGGCCGCCATGTGCACGCCCTGGCCACCCGCCTGGCCGGGCAGGGGCACGACGTGGTCGTGCTGTGCCGACAGGAAGCCGGCACGGACGCCAGCACCCACCCGACGACCGACACGGTGGCCGAGCGGGTGCGGGTCGTGCGGGTCGCGGAGGACCCACCGCACCTGGCGTTCGAACGCGACCTGGTGGCGTGGACCCTCGCGATGGGCCACGCGATGATCCGAGCGGCGCACGACCTGCTGCGCGGCTGGCGGCCCGACATCGTCCACGCCCACGACTGGCTCGTCACCCACCCGGCGATCGCCATCGCCGATCACGTCGGCGTCCCCCTGGTGGCGACGATCCACGCCACAGAGGCAGGCCGGCACAGCGGTTGGCTCAGCCAGCCCCTCAACCAACAGGTCCACTCCGTCGAGTGGTGGCTGGCGAACCGCGCGGACGCCCTGGTCACGTGCTCGACGGCGATGCGCCACGAGGTCGCGCACCTCTTCGACGTGGACGCCGACACCATCACGGTCATCCACAACGGCATCGAGTCACGCGGCTGGCGCGTCGGGGCGGCGCAAGTCGCCGCGGCCCGCCGCCGGTACGCCCCGGACGACGCGCCGCTCCTGGTGTTCTTCGGCCGGCTGGAGTGGGAGAAAGGCGTCCACGACCTGATCGCGGCGCTGCCGAAGATCCGCGCACGCCACCCCGGGGCGCGACTGGTGGTCGCCGGAAAGGGCCGCCAGGCACAGGAACTGTTGGCGGCGGCGCGTAAACACCGCGTGCGCAGGGCGGTCGACTTCGTCGGTCACCTGTCCGACCGCGAACTGCGGGCGGCGCTGGCGGCGGCGGACGCGGTGGTGCTGCCCAGCAGGTACGAACCGTTCGGCATCGTCGCGCTGGAGGCGGCGGCCGTGGGCGCGCCACTGGTGGCGTCGACGGCGGGCGGCCTGGGCGAGGTCGTCATGGACGGCCGCACCGGGGTGGCGTTCCCACCCGGCGACGTCCCGGCACTGGCCGCGGCGGTGCACACGGTCATCGCGGACCCGGCGGCCGCGAAGGTCAGGGCACGCGCGGCACGCAATCGCTTGCCGGTCGACTTCGACTGGAACCGGATCGCCGAGGCGACAGCCGAGGTCTACGCGACCACCCGCACCCGCGCCCACGACGAACTGGGCCGCCCCAAGATCGCCACCGGCAACGCCTTCGCCTGACCCGACCCGCC
>DASZXM010001129.1:0-11464 GCA_035546415.1 Pseudonocardiaceae bacterium | reverse complement strand
CTTCACCCGCACCGTCGGCGTGTGCAGCAGCTTGTCCACCACCCTGCGCACGGTCTTGGCCAACTCGCCGCGCACCGCCTCGTCCAGTTCGGGCAGCCGCGAGTCCAGTCGCAGCAACTCCGCGTCCACCACCTCGGCGGCCCGCCTGCGCAGCGCCGTCACCGTCGGGGTCACCGCGGCGGAACGCTGGGCGGCCAGGTAGCCGCGCACCTCATCGGCCACGATCCCGCCCGCGACGCCCGCGTGCCGGCCGGCCGGGGTACCGGCGAGCCTGCGGCCCAGGGTGTCCAGGTCGACCAGGGTCACGCCGGGCAGTTCGGCGACACTCGCTTCGACGTCCCGCGGCAGGCCGAGGTCGCACACCACCAGGGGGGTCGTCCGACCGGCGAGGCCGGCCCGCACGAGATCCGCCGACACGACGACGTCGGTCGCGCCGGTGCACGCCACCACGAGGTCGACGCAGGCGATCCGGTCGGCCAGGTCGGCCAGGCCGGTGGCGCTGCTGGACACGCCCTCGGCGGCCAGCGACGCGGCCAGCCGGGCGCCGTTGGCAGGCGTGCGGTTGGCGATCACGACGTCACCCACGCCGGCCCGGCGCAGCGCCGCAGCTGCCAGGCCGCCCATGGAACCGGCGCCGACGACCAGCGCCCGACGGCCGGTCAGACCGTCCAGCACGGTGCCCGCGTCAGCGATCGCGACCCCCACCACGGAGGCCGCGACATGGTCGATGTCGGTCTCGGCGTGCACCCGCTTGCCGACCCGCAGCGCCTGCTGCACCAGGTCGTGCAGGGCGCTGCCGACGGTGCCCGCCTGGTCGGCCGCCGCGTACGCGGAGCGCAGCTGGCCAAGGATCTGCGGTTCACCGACGACCATCGAGTCCAGGCCGGCCGCCACCGAGAACAGGTGCTCGACAGCGGCGGCCGCGTAGTGCACGTAAAGGGATTCGCCCAGGTCGGCGGGGTCCATGCCGGCGTGCCGGGCGAGCACCGCGGTCAGGTCGGCGAGGCCACCGTGGAACGTCTCCACGACCGCGTACACCTCGACCCGGTTGCACGTCGACAGCAGCACGGCCTCGGTGACGTCCGGGCAGCGCAGCATCTCGTCGAGGACCTTCGGCACGTCGGCCGACGCGACCGTGGCACGCTCCAGCCGCCGCACCCCGGCGGTGCGATGCGACATACCGATGGCGAGCACGTTCACCGTGGGATCACCACCCCGTCCACGCCGGACACCTCCGCACCATTCTCAGTCACTTCGTCGGCTCGCCGAGCAACGTGGAAGGACAGGATCTGCATCTCGACCGCGAGATCCACCTTCCGCACCTCCACATCGTCCGGCACCTGCAGTACGACGGGGGCAAAGTTCAGAATGCATCGGACGCCCGCTGAAACCAAACGGTCGCAGACGGCCTGCGCGGCCGGTGGGGGCGTCGCGATGACCCCGATGGACACCTCGCGCTCGCCACAGACGACCCCGATGTCGTCTATATGGCTGACCGGGATTCCCCCTACCGGCACACCGATGAGGTCCTCGTCGACGTCGAACAGCGCGACCACCGGAAAACCCCGGCTGGGGAAGCCGCCGTAGTTGGCCAGAGCGTGACCAAGATTACCGATTCCGACCACGGCGACCGAGTGGTTACGGGTCAGTCCGAGGATGCGCTCGATCTCCTCGACGAGCACCGCGACCTCGTAGCCGACGCCCCGCGTGCCGTACGAGCCGACGTAGGACAGGTCCTTGCGCAGCTTCGCCGAGTTCACGCCGGACGCGACGGACAGTTCCTCACTGGAGATCGTGCCCACGCCCTGCTCGGACAAACCGGACAGCACGCGCAGGTAGACGGCGAGCCGGGCGACAGCGGCCTCCGGGATGGCCCGGGCGCGTTCCCGCACGTCACCGTGGCCGTTGACGGCCGGCATCGGCTCCGTGACGGCGTCGTCGGGGTTGGTGGGCGTGCCGTCGCGCCCCCGCCCTCGCTGCACCGCCACCGTCGGTCTCCTACGTCGCGTCCACTCGCCGTCACTCAGAGCCACCCGACACGGGCCATGCGCGAACCCACCATGTGCTGCGTGCGCTGACCAGACCGCCGACGGCGTGACATGACCACGGTATCCATTTGTGAACGCAGGCACAAAGTCGCCGGTAAACGCCGCGTTCACCGAGCGCCGTCGGGCATCACCGCACGTTGAACGTCACCGACGGCCATCCGGTCGCGCCGTCCGGAATGACGTCGGCCTGGTCGTTGGTCTGCGTGTAACCCGTGTCGTCGGTGGCCCGGCTCTCCACGGTGTGCTGGCCGGACCTCAGCGTCAGGAAGATCCGCCACATGCGCCAGGTGTTCTTGCTGACCTCGGTGGACAGCTGGGCGTCCTGCCACGGCCCGCCGTCCACCCGGACCTCGACCCGCGCGATGCCCTTGGTCTGCGCCCACGCGATGCCCGCCACCACCACGCTGCCCGCGTTCACCGTCGCCGAGGACTGCGGCACGTCGATCCGCGACTCGGTCTTCACCGGCGCCAGCGCCGAGTACCCCCGTGGGACCCAGTAGCCCTGCCGGGCGCTGAACGTGGTCAGCTCCATGTCGGTGACCCACTTGGTGGCCGACACGTAGCCGTACAGGCCGGGCACCACCATCCGCGCCGGGAAGCCGTGCTCGACCGGCAGCGGCTGGCCGTTCATGCCGATGGCCAGCATCGCGCCCCGGCCGTCGGTGAGGGTGTCCACCGGCGTGCCGGCGGTGTAGCCGTCGACGCTGGTGGACAGCAACTGGTCGGCACCGGACCGCACGCCGACCTCGGCGAGCAGGTCCTTCATCAGCACCCCGGTGAACGTGGCGGTGGAGATGTACGGCCCGCCGACCGGGTTGGACACGCAGCACAGCGTCACGACCTGGTCGATCAGGGGCCGGTTGCGGATGTCGGCGTACGTGAACGTCTTCTCGTGGTCGACCATGCCGTGGATGCGCAGCGACCAGTCCTGGGTGCGCACCTGCGGCACGGTCAGCGCGGTGTCCACGCGGTAGAACGCGCCGTTGCCGGTGATGAACGTCGGCGTGCCCTGCCGGGCGAAGTCGGCGCCGACCGGGATGTCCACCTTGTTCGTCGCCACCAGCCGGCCGACGGCGTCCCGCGAGCCCTCCACGTTGTGGTCGCTGGTCAGCACCTCGCCGACGATCCCGGCCAGCCCGGCGCCCACGGCCACCCCGGCGGTGCCGACCAGGAACTTCCGCCTGCTGTCGCCCGCCGAGTCCCCGTACAGCGGGTGGCCGTCCTCGCTGGCCGTCTCCAGCTCCTCGGTGGTCGCCCACTCCAGGGCCACCCGGTGCAGCATCCGGAAGGCCACCGCGCCGACCACCAGGCTCGCCACCGGTGCCAGCACTCCGAGCTGCCCCAGGTCGCTGCGGCCGAGGACGGCGACCACGCCGATGACGCCCAGCACGACGGCGAACACCACGCCCGGCACGGAGTTGCGCCGGGACACCAGCCCGGCCACCACGCCGAGCAGGAACAGCACGACACCCATCACGGACAGCAGCACCGTCTTGTCGTTGGTGCCGAAGTTGCTGACCGCGAAGTCCTTCAACCACCCGGGCGTCCGGTCCACCACGGCGTCGCCCACCGCCAGGTACGGCGACGCGTCCGTGCCGACGAAACCGGCCACCAGTTGCCCCGCCGCCAGGGCGGCGCCCAGACTCACCACACCGACGAGGGCAGCCACCCATCCGGCCAGTGTCGGACGGTTCTCCACCTGCATGTTCACACCTACCATTCGACGCCGTCAGGTGTGATTACGGCAGTGAATCCCGTCCGGCCGGGTGTTTCGTAAGCGAGCGGTAAGGATCACACGATCACGGACGCGCCAGCGCCGTGCGGAACCGTGGTTCCTCGACCTCCCAGTAGCCGTGTTCCGCGCCGTCGATGAGGATCACCGGCACCCGGTCGCCGTACTCGGCGCGCAGGTCGGTGTCGCCGTCCACGTCAACGGCCGACCACGGCACGCCCAGCTCGCCGCAGATCCGCGCCACGTCGGCCTCGGCCGCCTCGCACGCGTGGCAGCCGGCCCTCGTCATCACCGTCACCTGATGGCTCACCATCGCCAACCTAGCCCAGCGGCGACCGCAGGAACGCCCTGGCCAGCTTGCCGGTCGCGGAGTGCGGCAGCTCCGTGGCGAACTCCACGACCGTGGGCACCTTGAACCGGGCCAGGCGGGTCGCGCAGTGCTCGACGACCTGCTCGACGGTCAGTTCCGCGCCCGGCTGCGGCACGATCACCGCCTTCACGGCCTCGCCGGTGCGGTCGTCGGGCACGCCGACGGCCGCCGCCTCGGCGACACCGGTGAGCTGGCCCAGCACGTGCTCCACCTCGTGCGGGTACACGTTGAAGCCGTTCACGATGATCAGGTCGTTGGCCCGGTCCACCAGGTGCAGGTCGCCGTCCGCGTCGGTGTAGCCGATGTCGCCGGTGCGGAACCAGCCGGCCGCGTCCGGGCCGTGGTCGCCGTCGGGCCAGTAACCGGAGAACAGGTTCGGACCCTTCACGGCGACCAGTCCGGTGCCGCCGGTCTCGTCGTCCAGCTCGTCCTCCGGGTCCGGGCCGGGCAGCGGGTCGCCGTCGGTGTCCACCAGGCGGATCTGCACACCCGGAATCGGCCGGCCCACCGAGCCAGCCTTGGCGTAGCCGGACGCCAGCGTGGACGTGAGCACCGGGCCGGTCTCGGTGAGGCCGTAGCCCTCGTAGACCGGCAGGCCGGTGACCCGGCGGATACCTGCCAGCACGGCGGGCGGCAGCGGCGCCGCGCCGGACGTGAACAGCCGGACCGTTGCCAGCGCCTCGCGCAGCCGCTCGTCGCCCGCGGTGAGCAGCGCCGAGTACATCGGCGGCACGCCGATCACGGTGGTGATCCGATTGGTCTCGATCGCGCTGAGGGCGTCCGACACGCCGAACTTCGGCAGCAGCACGGCGGTCGCGCCGGCCGCGGCGACCTGGAACAGGCCGGGGCCCAGGCCGTAGGCGTGGGACAGCGGCAGCGACAGCAGCACCCGGTCGGTGGCGGTGACCGGCGGCGGGGTGAGCGCGGCGCACTGGGCGACGTTGGCCAGCAGCGCGCGGTGCGACAGCAGCACGCCACGCTGCCGGCCGGACGTACCGGACGTGTAGCAGAGCACGGCGACGTCCTCGCCGCCCCGCCGCGGCGGGACGGTGCCGTCGACGGCCAGGCCGTTCTCCGTGGTCAGCATGGTCGTGGTGATGATCGTCGTCGTGATCTCGGCGCCCTCGACCGGCTCGCCGACGAACACACTGGCCTGGCAGTCGGCCAGCAGGTCGACGACGGCGGCCGGCGGCACGTCGGTGCTCAGCGGGACGAGCACCCCACCGGCGCGCAGCACGCCGAACACGGCGAGGCAGTAGTCGATGCCGGTGGGCAGCCGGACCACGACCCGGTCGCCCGGCCGCACGCCGGACTCGACCAGCCGCGCGGCCTGCCGGTTCACCTCGGCGTCGACGTCCGCCCAGGTCAGCGTCTGACCGGTGGCCGCGGTGACCAAGGCGGCGCGGGTCGGACCGGCCGCCGCGGCATCGGCGACCAGGTCGGCCACGTTGCGGGTCACATCGACGTCCGGCAGTCCAGGGCTGCCCGAATTCGCCTGATCGGGTGATGGGCCGGTCATCGTCGACCTCCGACAGCCATGAAGTGTGTCTGTTGTCACGCACATGATGCCCGAAGCCGGTGTTGTTGCGGTTTCGCGACAGCCGAAAACTACTCACCGGTAGGAACAGCACGTATGCTGTGTCAGCCTCAGGTCGGTAACGGGCCGGCAACGGTGGCGGCCACCACGGCCGACCAGGCGGCAGGACCGAGGAGTGGCGTGGCCAGTATGGGATGGGCACGGCTGGACGGAAGGATCACCGGCGGCACGACGTACGCGAGCGAGGACACGAACGGGGACACGGTGGTCGGCGACGCACACACGGGTGACGTCCTTTCGGGTGAACGTGTGGTTGTCGGCGCAAGCGTGCACCAGACTTCGAACGCTGTGGACGACGTCGCTTCGGCCGCCGGTGCTGATGCCGACGGCCCCGATCGCGCTGCCCGCGACGGCGGCGAGTCGTGGGCCCTCGTCGAAGCGGCGCAGCACGGTGACGCCGGCGCGTTCGGCACGCTCTACGACCGGTACGTGGACTCCGTCTTCCGGTACGTGCTGTTCCGCGTCGGCGACCGGACCCTGGCCGAGGACGTCACCAGCGAGACGTTCCTGCGCGCGTTCCGCCGGATCGCGTCCATCTCCTACCAGGGCCGCGACGTCGGCGCGTGGTTCGTGACGATCGCCAGGAACCTCGTACTCGACCACGTGAAGTCCAGCCGCTTCCGGCTCGAGGTGGCCACGGCCGACCCGGACGACGGCACGGCGGTCGCGGTCGGCCCGGAGAGCCAGGTGCTCACCCAGCTCACCCACGTCGAACTGCTGCGCTGCGTCCGGCAGTTGGGCGACGACCAGCGCGAGTGCATCGTGCTGCGGTTCCTGCAGGGGCTGTCGGTGTCCGAGACGGCGGTGATCATGGGCCGTAACGAGGGTGCCGTGAAGGCGTTGCAGCACCGGGCGGTGCGCAGGTTGGCGCAGTTGCTGCCGACCGACCTTCGTTGACCGTCACGGACGGCTATCGTCACCGTTCGCACGAGACCGTTCGCATGAGCGGTACACGACGGGGTGGACGTGGGTGCACGTCGGTATACGTCGATATACGTCGGTGCACGTGTCGGGTCGCTTCGCTCCTCGGCCTCCCGCGCCGCTGGCGCGCCAGGCCGTATCCCGAATCGGTTCCGCTCGTTGCGCAGGTCGGTACACGTTGACGGAGCGGGTTGGTGACTTCAGGCAGAACGCCCTGGTGGCGACAACGGCAGCGCGAGCGGTTCGCCCGCGCCGTTGACGCACAGCCGGAACCGGCCCAGACCCACGACCCGAAGCTCGCAGGCGAACTGGCGGTCGTGCTGATGCTGCGCCGCACGGCGGCGGCGACGTCGCCCGACGCCGCCGCCCGGGAACGCATGCGGACCAAGCTGTTCGAGCAGCTCGCCGAGCCCGAGCCGATGGCGGTCACCCCGAGCCCGGTCCCGCGCCGGGCCGCCACTGCCGCACCCGCCAGGAAGGTCACCGGGCCGCGCGGCCGGCTGGCGATCGCCATGGCAGCCGCGTTCTGCCTGGTGCTGGTGCTGTCCGGGATGACGCTGTTCCTGTCCCGGGACGCGCTGCCCGGCGACCCGCTGTACGCGGTGCGGCGGACGGTCGAATCGGCCAGTCTCGGCCTGACGATGGGCAACCAGGCCAAGGGCATGAAGCACCTGGAGTTCGCGGCCGACCGGATCGGCGACGTCCAGTCGCTGGCGGCGCGGTACCCGGACCTGGCCGACAGCCCGGTCGGCGACTACCTGACGGCGTTCGCCGACTTCGACTCGGACGCCACAGCGGGCACGGCGGACCTGACCGGCTACGCGAGCACCAACGGTCCCAGCACCCTGACCACCCTGCACGACTGGGCGGTCCAGCAGTCGACCCGCATCGAACACGTACGGCCGGGCCTGCCGACGGCAGCGCGCACCCGGGCCGACCGGAGCCGCGCCCTGCTGGCCCGGATCGTGCGGCGGGCGGACGCGCTGGCCGCGCGGGACAACTGCTACACCGTGACATCCGGGTCCAGTGACGCCCTCGGCGTGCTGCCGGCGACCGGTCCGTGCGACAAGGCGCCGGGTTCGAGCACCATCGAGCCGTCACCGGCGGGCAGCGTCTTCGGCTCCAACCAGCAGGTGCCGCCGGCGCGGGACGGTGGCGGCACCTCCGTGTCCGGCACCCGCAACCCGGTCGCGCCACCGGCGACGCTGACGTTCACCACACCGACGACGGCCCCGCCGCCCAACAGGTCGACGGCCCCGATGACGACCACGCCGGCGCACGGCGGCGGCACGATCACGGTGCCGCTGCCACTCCCCGGTCTGAACCTCCCGGGACTGCTCCCGGGCCTGCCCGGCATACGAATCGGACAGTAACCAGGTCGTCACCCGTGCCGGCCGGATCGGCCGTTGCGGAGCATCTAGGCTGGACGCGTCCTTCAGCGAACGACCAGACAGGCGGGGAGGCGCCGAGGTGCCACGACGACAGGGCACGCAGGACCGCGACGCCACGGGCACGGAACGCGACCGCATCGCCGAACTGGCCGGACAGGCATCGGCGGAAGCCGCGATAGCGTCGGCGGAAGCGGCGCTGGCGTCCGGCGAGGTCGACCACCGCCAGTCACTCGCCGTGCCCACCGACCTGACCGCGGGCGCGTTCTTCGACGTCGACAACACCATGATGGTCGGCGCGTCGATCTTCCACTTCGCCCGCGGCCTGGCCGCCCGCAAGTACTTCAGCACGGCGGACCTGGCCGGATTCGCCTGGCAGCAGGTGAAGTTCCGGATCGCCGGCCGGGAAACGCAGGACGGCATCGCGATGAGCCGCGAACAGGCCCTGTCGTTCGTCGCCGGCCGCAGCGTCGCGGAGTTGATCACCCTGGGCGAGGAGATCTACGACGACCTGATGGCCGACAAGATCTGGTCCGGCACACGCGCATTGGCGCAGATGCACATCGACGCCGGCCAACGCGTCTGGCTGGTGACGGCGACCCCGGTCGAACTGGCGTCGATCATCGCCCGCCGCTTGGGCCTCACCGGCGCGCTGGGCACGGTCGCGGAGAGCGTGAACGGCGTCTACACCGGCCGACTGGTCGGCGAGATGTTGCACGGCAAGGCAAAGGCCCACGCGGTCCGCGCCCTCGCCGCACGCGAAGGTCTGGACCTGCGCCGCTGCACGGCGTACTCGGACTCGGCGAACGACGTGCCGATGCTGTCGGTCGTGGGCACGGCGGTCGCGGTGAACCCCGACCAGGGCCTGCGCGAGACGGCACGGAAACGCGGCTGGGAAATCCGGGACTTCCGGACCGGCCGCAAAGCAGCCAGGATCGGCGTGCCGTCGGTGCTGGGGGCGGGAGCACTGGCAGGAGCGGTGGCGGCAGGCTTGGCCTACCGCCGCAGAGAACGCTGACCAACTGCCCGACAACTCGGTAGCGCCGCGATTAGCCGCCCCGCAACAGGATTGCGTGCCCAGAGCCTCCCCGAACAGACGACACGCCGAGCGAAATAGCGCTCCGCCGCGCGTGTCGACCCCCCGGGGACATCAACCCCGCCGGCACACCAACTCAGCTCCGCCCCGACCTCCCCGAACAGACGACACGCGCGAAGAGTCCGCCGCCAAGGCGCGCGTGTCGACCCTTCGCCGGCGTCGACGTGAACCCTCCGCGCGTCGGTGCGAGCCGAGCCGGTGCCGGGCGCCCCGCTCAGCCGACCGGCACCCAAGCTGCTCAATCCACTACGGACCAGGCCGACGCGCCTTGAGCCAACGCGGCGTGAGCCAACGCCGCTTGAGCCAACGCAGCCCCCGAGCCAACGCCGCGCGGATCACGTCCGGCCCGCCCACAAACCCTCAGCCCTGCGGCGCGAAACCCTGCTGCTGCGGCGCGAACTGTTGCTGACCAACCTGTGCACCCGGCTGCTGCTGGCCGTCCGGCACCACGTACACCGCCGTGCCGTACGCCGCGATCTCGCTCGCCGTGCCGCCGATCTCGTTGCAGTCGAACCGCATCGCCAGCACGGCGTTCGCGCCTCGGGCGATCGCCTCCTGGCACAGGCGGTTCAGGGCCTCGTGCCGGGACTCGTACAGCAGCTTGCTGAGGCCCTTGAGTTCACCGCCCGCCATCGCCTTGAACCCGGCTCCCATGTTCGAGAACGCGTTCCGGCTACGCACCGTGAGGCCGAACGCCTCACCCATGACCCGGACCACCTTGTAGCCCGGCACGTCGTTCATCGTCGACAGCAGGATCGGGAACTGCTGCGGCATCGGTTGACCCATGCGCGGAGCGTACCCAGTGAACCTGGCAACGCGCCGGTAAACGGCTCAACCGAGGAACACGTTGCCCCGCTGGGAGAGCAGCCGGTACAGGGTCTGCTGGATGGTCTCCCGCACCTGGTCGGTGATGTTGAACACGAGCATCGGGTCGTCCTCGGCGCCCTCGCCGAATCCGTCCGTGCGGACCGGTTCGCCGAACTCGATGTACCACTTCGACGGCAACGGGATCGCGCCCAGCGGGCCCAGCCACGGGAACAGCGGTGTCACCGGGAAGTACGGGAAACCGAAGAGCCTGGCCAGCGGCTTCAGGTCGGCGATCTTCGGGTAGATCTCCTCGGCGCCCACGATCGAGCACGGGATGATCGGCGTGCCGGTGCGCAGCGCCGCCGACACGAAGCCGCCGCGGCCGAAGCGCTGCAGCTTGTACCGGTCGCGGAACGGCTTGCCGATGCCCTTGAAACCCTCCGGCCACACACCGACGAGGTGCCCTTCGCGCAGCAGCCGCTCGGCGTCGGCGTTGCACGCCAGTGTCTGGCCGGTCTTGCGCGCCAGCGAGCCCAACAGCGGCGTCTTGAACACGAGGTCCGCGCCGAGCATGCGGAGGAACCGGCCGCGCGGGTGGTTGTCGTGCACCGCGACCGCCGTCATCATCGCGTCCAGCGGCAGGGTGCCGGAGTGGTTGGCGACGATCAGCGCGCCGGTCCGGTCGGGCAGGTGGTGGGCGCCGATCACCTCGACGCGGAACCACTTCTGGTACAGCTGTCGCAGCGGCGGCAGGATCACCTGATCGGTCAGTTCCCTGTCGAAGCCGAATTCGTCGACCTCGTAGTCGCCGGTGAGCCTGCGACGGGTGAACTCGACGAAGTCGGCGAGCCGGTCCGCCAGGTCCGGCGGTGCCTCCTGGACCAGGCTCGGCCCCGCCGCCTGCGGTTCGGGCTCCCGTTCCACCGGTGCCGGCTGCCGCTTCGGCACCGAGCCGTCCCGCGCGCCGGTGTTCCCGTGCAGTGGAATCACGCGTGCCTGGGCCACAGCCGCCGTCCCTTCAGTGCACGACCGGCCCGGCAGTGCACAACCGTCACGGTCACCGCAGCACCTGCGCCGCGTCCGTGATGCCCCGTTCCAGCGCTGCGAGCCGGTCGGGGTTCAGGATGGGCCGCAGGCCGTGCCCGTGCACGTAGTCGTCGAATGCCTGTCGGGTCGTCCATCTCGGAGTGAACCCGAAGACCTGCTTGAGCCGGGTCGTGTCGACGACCCGGCCGAAGTTGAGATACCGCACCTGCTCCGGACCGAAGTCCAGCAGCCGGGTGCTGCGGAACAGGCTGGTGATCGGGCCGACGACCGGCCCGGGCACCGGCACCGGGATCCGGCCGGCCCGGCGGATCGCCTGGGTGAGCAGGACCACGCCGTCACCACCGACGTTGAACACGCCGGGGATGTCCTCGTCGACGGCCCGCTGCAGCACGGCGAGCGCGTCCTCGGAGTGCACCAGCTGCAACCGCGCGTCCCTGCCGAGCACCGTCGGCACCACG
>DASZXM010001128.1:0-26248 GCA_035546415.1 Pseudonocardiaceae bacterium | reverse complement strand
GAGCCCCTCTCCGCCGGCATCCGCGCCCGGCTGGCCGCCGCCGTGCGCGCCGTCCTGACCGTCCCACCGACCACAAAGGACTGATCGTGCCCACCTTGCGCCACACCGAACCCGTGTACGTCCTCGACCTCGGCGACGACGAGAACCGGTTCCACCCGGACTGGCTCAAGGCAGTCAACGCGATGCTGGACACCGTCGCCGACGACCCCAACCCGGCCGCGCTGGTCACCACCGGCGGTGGGAAGTTCTACTCCAACGGCCTGGACCTGGACTGGATGTCCAGCCACCCGGAGGCGGCCGGCGGCAACGTCACCGACGTGCACGCACTGCTGGCGCGGCTGCTCACGTTCGGCGTGCCGACGGTGGCCGCCGTCAACGGTCACGCGTTCGGCGCCGGCGCGATGTTCGCGATGGCGCACGACTTCCGCGTCATGCGCGCCGACCGCGGCTACTTCTGCTTCCCCGAGGCCGACATCAACATCCCGTTCACGCCGGGCATGGCGGCCCTCATCCAGAGCAAAACCACCCCGGCCGCGGCCGTCGCGTCGATGACCACCGGCCGGCGGTTCGGCGGCCCCGACGCCCGAGGTATCGGCCTGGTCGACGACGTGGCCGCCGAGGCCGAACTGGTCGAGCGGGCCTGTGCCGTCGTGCGGCCGTTGGCCGGCAAGGACCGGGGAACGTTGAGTGCGATCAAGTCGACGATGTTCGCCCCGGCGGTGGCCGCGCTCACGTCCGCGGGAAGCTGATCGTCGGCTAGAGCCAGCCCTTGCGGCGGAACACGATGTACAGCACGCCGGACAGGAAGATGATCAACGCCGTCGACGCGATGAACCCGTGTACGGCGCCGAAGCCCGGATAGGGCACGTTCTGACCGTAGAAACCGGTGATCGCGGTCGGCACCGCGATGATCGCCGCCCAGCTGGTCACCTGCTTGCTGATGATGTTCAGCCGGTTGCCCTGGATGGTCAGGTTCGTCTCCAGGATCGTGGTCACCAGATCGCGCAGTGACTCGGTCCATTCCGTGGCGCGCAGCACGTGGTCGTAGACGTCCTGGTAGTACGGCATCATCTCGTGCGCGATCGCCATGACGTCCCTGCGCATCAGGGTGTTCACGACCTCGCGCATCGGCAGGACAACGCGCCGCAGCTTCACCAGGCTCTTGCGCAGCTCGAAGCTGCGGCGTTGGACGGTGTTGTTCGGCGACCGCTCCTCGAACAACAGGTCCTCCAGCGTCTCGATCTCCTCGTCGAGGTCCTGCACGGTGCCGAAGTAGCCGTCGACGACGTAGTCGATCAGGCCGTAGACCAGGAAACCGCAGCGGTGATGGGCCAGGTCGCTGGCCGCGTCCCACCGCTCCACCACCTCCTGCATCCGGAAGTGGTCGTCCTTGCGCACCGTGACCAGCGCCCGCGGCGTGAGGAACGCCGCCAGCTCACTGGACTCCAGTTCGGCGGTCTCCTTGTTCAGCCACACCGCGTACATGCTCAGGAAGTCGTGCGTCCTGTAGTGGTCCAGCTTGGGCCGCTGGTGGTGCTCCACCGCGTCCTCGACGGCCAGCTCGTGCAGGCCCAGCTCCTCCGCGACCACCTTCAGGTCGCTCAGGTCCGGTGCGCACAGGTCGACCCACACGATCGTCTGCTCGTCCGCGAGGTGGTCGGAGAGCTGGGCGACCGCGAAGTCCTCGGCGACGAGTTCCCCGGCGCGGTACGCCCTGGTGCGGGCGATCTTGTCGGTGTCCGTCCCGTTCTCCACGTGCATGACGCCGAGGGTAGATGGCGCCTGCTCAGCGGCCACCGCTGACGTCGAGCAACGCGCCCGTCACGTACGACGCGGCCGGCGACAGCAGCCACACGATGGTCTCCGCGACCTCGTCGGCCCGGCCGCCACGCCCCATCGGGACGGTCGGCGCCAGCCGCGCCACCCGGCCCGGTTCGCCGCCGCTGGCGTGGATGTCGGTCTCGATCAGGCCGGGCCGCACGCAGTTGACCCGGATGCCGTTCGCGGCGACCTCCCTGGCCAGGCCCACGGTGAGGGTGTCGACGGCCGCCTTGGACGCCGCGTAGTCCACGTACTCGCCCGGGCCGCCCAGCACCGCGGCCCGCGACGACACGTTCACGATCACGCCGGAACCGGCCGGCGTCATCCGGCGCACGGCGGCGCCCGCGCACAGGAACGCGCCGACGACGTTGACCTCGACGACCCGCCGTATCCGGTCGGCGTCCAGGTTCGCCACCCGCGACTGCGGCGCCACGATGCCCGCGTTGTTGACCAGTCCGGCGACCGGCCCGAGCGCGTCCTCGGCGCGGGAGAAGAACGCGTCGACGTCGTCCTCGTCGGACACGTCGACCTGCGCCGTCATCGCCTTGCGGCCGCGTGCCCGGCACGCGGCCGCGACGTCCTCGGCGGCCGCCGCCTCGTTGCGGTAGCCGACACAGACGTCCCAGCCGTCCCGCGCGGCGCGCAGGGCGGTGGCAGCGCCGATGCCGCGGCTGCCGCCGGTCACCATCAACAATCCGGTCATGTCGGACAGTATGGCCGGCAGCCGCGCCCGCTCAGTTGTCCGTCAACCCGATGCCGTCCGGGACCGTGCCCACCGGGACCGGCGTGCCGGGCGTTCCGGTGGCGATCGTGACCGGCCGGACGTCGTCGCTGCCCGAGTCGACCACCCACGCCGTCGTGCCGTCCGACGTGATCGCGACGGCGTAGGCGCTCGGACCGGTCGGGATCAGCGCGCCGACCGTGTCGGTCGCCGTCGTCACCGGCAGCACACCGCCGCCGGCCGTCGTCACGTACAGCGTCTTCGCGTCCGGTGTGATCGCCAGGCCGGCCGGTGACGTGCCCAGCGGGATCGTCGTGGTCACCGCGCCGGTGGCCGCGTCGACGACCGACACCGAGTTGCCGCCGGTGTTGCCGACGTACACGTCACCGTTGCCGCCGACCGCGACGCCGAACGGCGCCGCGCCGACCGTGACCGTCCGCACCACCGTGCGACTGGCCAGGTCGACCTCGCTGACCGTACCCGAACCCTGGTTGGGCACCCACAGGTCCTTGCCGTCGGCGGAGATCCGCATCCGCTGCGGGTTCGCGCCCACCTTGACCGGCGCGCCGGCCGTGTGCGTGGCCACGTCGATCGGTTGCACCGTCCCGTCGCCGTAGTTGCTCACCCACACCGTCCTGCCGTCCGGGGTGACGGCCAGGTCGGCGGCGACCGAGCCCACCGGGACGGTCGTGATCACATGGTTGTCGGACGTGTCGATGACCGTCACGTCGTTGCTGTTGTTGTTCGCCACGAACACCTGCGACCCGTCCGGGGTCACGGCGACACCGTCCGGTCCGCTGCCCACCGGGATCGTCGGGCCCGCCGTCCCGGTGCGCCGGTCGACCGGGGTGACCGTGTTGTCCGAGTAGTTCGACACGTACGCGGTCGGGATCAGCTCACCCGGCCGCGCCACCGTGACGAGCACCTGCGCCGTCGCGACGACCGCTCCGTCGGCGGCCTTCCCGGCGACGGCGACCTCGTAGAACCCGGACTGCGCCGACGACGACGCCGTCACCGTCAGCGCGGTGGCCGTCGTCGCACCGGCCGGGACCGTGACCGTGGCGGTCGACGGCGCGAAGCCGATGCCCGGCGTCGGTGCCGTGGCCGTCCAGGTGATCGTCGCCGGTTGCGTGCCCAGGTGGTTGTCGGTGATCACGTCGACGTTCGCCGACGCGCCTGCCGCCAGCCGGATCTGCCCCGGGTCGGTGCGCAGGTAGGCGCGGGTGGTCGGCGGGAAGCTCACCGGCCCGGCGCCGAACGACGGCGGTGCGTCGGTGCCCCAGTGCTGGTTGGGCCTGCTGCCGACGGTGAAGTCCAGTCGGGTCGTCCCGCTGTGCGGCAGCATGACGTACGTGTGCTGGGTGGGCCTGCCGTTGACCGCCAGCGACTGGACGTACTGGTTGGTGTCGCTCGCACCCGGCGCGGTGATCCGGATCGACCGGCCGTGGCCGGCGTCGACGTCGATCCGGTCGAACAGCGGTGTGCCCACCACCAGCATCGGCACACCCGGCGTCTGCGGGTAGATGCCCATCGCGGCCCACACGTACCACGACGACATCGCGCCGAGGTCGTCGTTGCCCGGCTCACCGCCGGGCACCGGTTGGTACAGCTGGGACATGATCCGCCGGACCGTCGACTGGGTCTGCCACGGCGCGCCCGCGCTGTCGTACACCCACGGCACGTCGAAGTTCGGTTCGTTGCCCTGCCAGTCGTAGGGTGCGTTCGGGCCTGCGTTGAGCTGCGTGAAGAACTGGTCCAGGCGGGCACGGGTGGCGGCCGGGCCGCCGAGACCGGTGATCAGACCGGCCAGGTTCTGCGGCACCATCCACGTGTACTGCGCGGCATTGCCCTCCTGGAAACCGGTCTGGCCGAACCCGCCGCCGGTGGCCAGCGGGTCGCCCGGCGGGAAGGCGCCCTGGGCGTCCCGGGGCCGGATGTAGCCGGTCGCGGTGTCGAACAGGTTCGTCCAGTTCTGGGAGCGGGTCGCGAACCGGCGCGCGACGGCCTGCTGCCCGACGGCCCCGGCCAGCCGGGAGATCGCGAAGTCCGCCGACGCGTACTCCAGCGTCTCCGACGCCCCGTTGGGCACCGGGGAGATGGAGTCGGCCTGCGTGTTGGGCACGTAACCCCGGGCGATGTAGGGCTGCCCTTCCGGCCGTTCCACGTACCAGCCCTGGCCCGGTGCGCCGGTGCCCTCGGCGCCGTGCACCATCTCGTCGACGGCGTGCCGCGCGTCGAAACCGGTGGCGCCGAACGCGTACGCATCGGCCAGGATCTCGTCGGCGGCGTCCCCGTTCATCACACCGGCCTCGCCGTTGGCCACCGGCCACTTCGGCAGCCAGCCCATCTGGTCACCGTCGCGCAGCAGCGACGCGGCCATGTCACTGGCGACGTCCGGGTCGATCATGGCCACCAGCGGGATCTGCGAACGGTAGATGTCCCAGCCGGAGTAGTCGGCGTACTGGGCGTGGCCGCGCGGCAGCGTGTGCACCGCGCCGTCGAAGCCGATGTAGCGGCCGTCGGCGTCGCTGAACAGGCTCGGGTGCAGCAGAGAGTGGTAGAGCGCGGTGTAGAACGTGGTCCGCTCGGCCGTGGTGCCGCCGTGGACGCGGATCTTGTCCAGCTGCCGGTCCCAGAGCGCGCGGGTGGCACCGGCCTGCCGGGCGACGTCGAAGTGGTCGTTCTCGGCGGCGAGGTTGGCCCGCGCGCCTGCCTCGCTGACGTAGGACACGGCGACCTGCATGCCGACGGTCCGGTCGTGCGTGGTGTCGAACGTGACGTGGCCGACGCCGTTCGACGTGCCGCTCGCGGTGAACGGCCGGTCGAACGTGGCGGCGAAGTAGAGCGTGTAGGAGTCCGGCTGGCCGCAGAAGTGACCGCTGGTCACGGAACCGGCGACCTCGTGGGCGCCGACCGTGTGGAATGTGGCGCCGGACGCGCCGTTCTGGCTGCCGGCGACCTTGAACAGCAGGTCGGCCTGGCCACCGGCCGGATAGGTGAAGCGGGCGACGCCGGTGCGCGCGCTGGCGGACAGGTCGGCGGTGATCGTGCCGTCCAGCGTGACGGTGTAGCGGCCCGGGCTGGCGTGCTCGGTGCCGTGGTCGAACGGCAGGCTCGCGGTCGACGGGTCGGCGGGCAGGCCGACGGTCGGCAGGATCGGGACGTCACCGGTGATCGGGCAGCCGACACCGGACAGGTGGGTCAGGCTGAAGCCGGTGATCGTGTCGTCGTAGTAGGAGTAGCCGCCGCCGGAGGGCCGGTCGGGCGTGTCCGGACTGAACTGCACCATGCCGAACGGCGCGGACGGCCCGGGGAACGTGTCCACGTCACCGACGACGTCGCCGCCGCTGCCGGTGCCGACGAACGTGTCGACGAACGATGCGGGATCGGCGGCGGGGGACTGGTGCGCCGAGGCGGGTGACGCGAGCGAGACGGCGAGGGCGGTACCCAGCAGCAGCGCACCGGCTCTGCGGGTTGACAACGTTGTCAGCATGGCGGACTACCTCCGCGGGATTTCTAGCATCCGGACGCCCCGCGGCGACACAGGCGGAAGTAGCAACAAAGCGGCGCGGGTGGCGGAGGCCAGCACCTCCGCCACCCGGCACACCCTCAGGACGAGGGCGCCGCGATGTTGTCCAGTTGTTCGGCCGCCGGTCGCACCGGGAACAGGTCGCCGCCCGGCTCGACGGGCACCTTCGGCAGTGCCGCCCCGGCCTGCCTGTCCCCGGCGTCCGCCGCCGCGTGCAGCACGTCCAGGGCCGCGTACTGCACGAACTGCATCTCCGGGTACTGCCACGCGGACTGGCCCTGGGTGGCCGCCGGGATCAGGTAGTTCACCGCACCGAAGATCGATCCGCCGTCGGGTGCCGTGTACTGCCACAGGTGCACGCCGACCTTGTCGCCGATCTGCGCCAACCGGGTCAGGGCCACCAGGTTGAAGCAGAAGTAGTGCCAACTGCGGGTCCGGGTGCTCTCCAGCGGTTGGTAGCCGTCGGCCTGGATCTGCACCGCGATCCGCTTCGTCTCCGCCGTCGTGACGATCGACTTCGCCAGCGCCCGTTGGCCCGTGGCCAACGCCAGTGCCGCCGACATCATGTCGTAGAAGCTGCCGTGGTTGTTCGTCGCGGCCGCTTCGGCCGTGCCGTTCGAACTGGTCCGCAACCACGTCAGGAACGCCGTGTACCACGCGTTCATGCCGTCGTGGTCGCCCCGGGACCAGCCGGGCGCGCCGCCGTCCAGCATGGCGGTCGAGTCGATGACCTCGGTCAGCGCGTAGGAGAACTCGATGATGCCGATTCCCCGACCGTCCACCTGGCACGGAATGCCCTGCGCGTAGTCGAGGTTCGGGTTCATCTTCGTGGCCGCGTCCAGGAACCACGTGCGCAGGTCCAGTTCGGCACGTCGCGCGTACTTCGCCTGTCCGGTGTAGTACCAGGCCAACGTCAGGTCGTAGATCGCGGCGAACGAGTCCAGTTCGTACGCGTGGTCGGTGATCGTGTCGACGATCGGGTTGCGCTGCCCGTCCTTGTTCACGTACGGGCAGCCCCACGGGTTGTCGGCGGTCTGCGGTTCGGTCGGCCACCAGTACGGTGCCAGGCTCATGTAGTCGTGCATGTCACCGCTGGGCGGTGTCCTGGCCTTCGACATGACCGACCACGGGCCGGTGGTCAGCGCCGCGTTCGCCTGCGCGATGAGGTCGTCGAACGACGTGCGCAGCGCCTTGTCACCGATCATCAGGCCGATCTTGTTCAGCAGCATCTGCCGGCCGTCCAGGACGACCGTCTTCGGTGGCTTGAGGGATGCGAAGGGGTCTTGGTGCGCGCTCGCCGGCGCGGCGGCCAGCCCGATGGCCAGGGCCGCGGCCGTGAGCGTGACCACCATTGGTCGTACTCGCACGGTCACTCCGTTCACATGTATGAATAGCGAACGACATGCTGAACAGATGCTACATATGCGATGTGGTGCCGACAATGGCTCACGCCGTCCCGGGCGAGCACTCGGCATCCGCTGGCATGCTGGATTCGGGGACAGGCGACAAGGACAGGGGATCGGGATGGCGAGGAAGTGGCTGGCCGTCGCGGCGGCCGCCGCCGCGGGCACTGCCGCGGTGGCCAGAGGGATCTCGGTGCAGGCCGGTGCGAAGCCTGCCGGGACACGGGCCGAGCGGGTGGCACGGTCACCGCGGTACCGCGACGGCGCGTTCCACAACGCGGCCGTGACCAGCACCGTTCCGCAGGCGAGCGACATGCGGGACACGATCCACGAGATGATCTTCGGCAAGCAGCGGCGGCACCCGTCGGCCCCGGTGCCGGTCATGAAGCGCGTCGAGCGGCCGGCGACCGACGGCCTGCACGTCACCTGGTACGGCCACTCCTCGGCGCTGGCCGAGATCGACGGCGCCCGCGTGCTGTTCGATCCCGTGTGGAGCGAGCGCGTGTCGCCGTCGGCGCTGGTCGGTCCGAAGCGGCTGCACCCGGTGCCGGTCGCCCTGGCCGAACTGCCGACGCTGGACGCGATCGTCATCTCGCACGACCACTACGACCACCTCGACATGGCCAGCATCCGCACGCTCACGCGCACCCAGGCCGCGCCGTTCGTGGTGCCGCTGGGTGTCGGCGCGCACCTGGAGCGCTGGCGCGTGCCGGCCGACCGGATCGTCGAACTCGACTGGACGGAGAGCGTCGACCTGGCCGGGCTGCACATCGTGGCGACGCCCGCACAGCACTTCTCCGGGCGGCTGTTCCAGCGGGACGGCACGCTGTGGACGTCGTGGACGGTCATCGGCCCGCGGCGGAAACTGTTCTACACCGGCGATTCCGGCTACTTCGACGGATACGCGGCCGTCGGCGAGCAGTATGGCCCGTTCGACGTCGCCCTGGTGCAGATCGGCGCGTACGGCGACGCGTGGCCGACCATCCACATGACGCCCGAGGAGGGTGTCGCCGCCGCCGTCGACGTCCGCGCGGACCTGCTGGTCCCGGTGCACTGGGGCACCTTCAACCTCGCCCTGCACGACTGGACCGAACCGGCCGACCGGCTGTGGCGGGAGGCCAAGGCGCGCGACGTCCGGATCGCGGTTCCCCGGCCGGGCGAACGAATCGATGCAGACGATCCGCCCGCTGTGGACGGCTGGTGGCAGGCCCTAGGCTGAACCGATCAGCGCGACCCGCTTGCCGGAAGTTGCGCAACATTTTGCGTCTTCTGCCCTATAGTTGCGGGCATGGCGCGAAGACTTGCGGAAGTGGCCAAGAAGGTCGGCGTGAGCGAGGCGACCGTCAGTCGCGTGCTCAACGGCAAGCCCGGCGTCTCCGAGGCGACCCGGCAGGCCGTGCTCACGGCGCTGGACGTGCTCGGCTACGAGCGGCCCACCCAGCTGCGCGGTGAGCGGGCCCGACTGGTCGGGCTCGTCCTGCCGGAGTTGCAGAACCCGATCTTCCCGGCGTTCGCCGAGGTGGTCGGCGGGGCGCTCGCCCAGCACGGGTTCACGTCCGTGCTGTGCACGCAGACCTCCGGCGGGGTGAGCGAGGCCGACTACGTGGCCCTGCTGCTGCACCAGCAGGTCTCCGGCGTGGTGTTCTTCGGCGGCCTGTACGCCGAGGCCGAGTCACCGCACGACCACTACGCGCTGCTCACCGAGCGGAACCTGCCCACGGTGCTGCTCAACGCGGCCATCGACGAGATGGACTTCCCGCAGGTCTCCTGTGATGACGCGGTCGCCGTGCAGCAGGCTATGGGTCACCTGATCGCGCTGGGCCACGAGCGGATCGGGCTGGCGCTGGGCCCGCCGGACCACATGCCGTCCCGGCGCAAGCTGGCCGCGGCCCGGGAACTGGCCGCGCGCACCGGGCTCGACCTGCCCGACGAGTACGTCGAGCACACGCTGTTCTCGGTGGAGGGCGGCCAGGCCGCCGCCTCCCGGCTGCTGCCCAGGGGGATCACCGGGATCGTGTGCGCCAGCGACCCGCTGGCGCTGGGCGCGATCCGCGCGGTGCGGCGGCGCGGGATGTCCGTGCCCGACGACGTGTCGGTGGTCGGTTACGACGATTCGTACCTGATGAGCTGCGCCGATCCGCCGCTGACCACCGTGCGCCAGCCGATCGAGTCGATGGGTCAGGCAGCCGTGGAGCTGCTGGTGAAGGAGATCGCCGGGGTCCGGGTGACGCACTCGGAGCTGCTGTACGAGCCGGAGCTGGTGGTGCGCGGCTCGACCGGGCCTGCGCCGGGCATCGTCCGCACCCGCACGGTGGCCGCACGCGCCTCACCAGCGCGGAAAGGGGCGAACGCGACGCGTTCGCCCCTTTCGCATGCCTCAAGCGTTGACTGTCACAAAGTTGCGATATTTCATCAAGTTATTGCGCCAATCTGCTTGCCGTGGTTGAGTGCTCCCCATCACAGTTCCAGCCCCGGAAGGGTTCCCACCGATGAGAACCGCCCAGTTCCGCAGATTCGCCGCAGTCACCCTGGTCGCCGGTGCCGCCCTGTCGGCCGCGGCGGCGTGCTCGTCCGGCTCCGACGCCGGCTCGGGCGGCAAGGTCAGCATCACGGTCAACTGCGAGCCGCCCACCAGCGACCCGATCGACCGGAAGAACTTCGTCGCGGACATCGCGACCTTCGAGAAGGCCCACCCGGACATCACCATCGTCCCGAAGGACGAGTTCCCCTGCGACGACCCGAAGACGTTCGACGCGAAGCTGGCCGGCGGCCAGATGGAGAACGTGTTCTACGTCTACTACACCGACGTCGCGCACGTCGTGGCGAACGGCGAGGCCGCCGACATCAACGACTACGTCGGCTCCGTCAAGGGTCTGAACGACATCCAGCAGTCCACGCTCAACGTCTTCAAGGGTCCGGATGGCCACTACTACGGCCTGCCCAAGACCAACTACTCGATGGGCCTGCTCTACAACAAGCAGCTGTTCACCAAGGCCGGCCTC
Source organism: Pseudonocardiaceae bacterium (assembly GCA_035546415.1). Lineage (GTDB taxonomy): Bacteria > Actinomycetota > Actinomycetes > Mycobacteriales > Pseudonocardiaceae > DATEPR01. The sequence continues at coordinate 15,772 of DASZXM010001128.1, read as the reverse complement.
GACCCGAACAGCCCGCCCACCACGTGGGACCAGGTGCAGGCGGACGCCAAGAAGATCGCCGCGCTGGGCAACGGCACCGTGGGCTACGCCGACTACAGCGCCAGCAACGAGGGCGGCTGGCACTTCACCGCCGAGCTGTACTCGCAGGGCGGTGAGATGGTCAGCGGCGACGGCAAGCACGCCGCGTTCGACGACGCCGCGGGCAAGGCCGTGCTGACCAACCTGCAGCAGATGCGCTGGCGGGACAACAGTATGGGCAGCAAGCAGCTGCTCACCATCCCGGACGTGCAGGCCATGATGGGCTCGGGCAAGCTCGGCATGTACATCGCCGCGCCGGACAACCTGCCCACGCTGGTCAAGCAGTACCAGGGCTCCTACGACAACCTCGGCATCGCCCCGATGCCCGGCGGCAAAGCCACCCTGCTGGGCGGCGACGGCTACATGTTCAACGTCAAGGACACGCCGGAGCAGATCAAGGCCGGCATCCAGTGGCTGGAGTTCGAGAACCTGACCCCGGGCAAGGGCCAGTTCGACTACCAGCGGGCCAAGCAGGAGAACACCCCGGTCGGCCTCCCCGAGCCGGACCTGTGGAAGGGCTCGACCGCGGACACCGACGACGCCGCGAAGGCCAAGTACGCCAACGTGCCGCAGGAGAACTACAAGGCGTTCGAGGACGCCATGCAGACGATGCCGGGCAAGATCGAACCGCCCGACGCGCAGGAGATCTACTCGGTCCTGGACGGCGTGATGTCCGCGGTGCTGACCAACCGGAACGCGAACATCGACCAGTTGCTGTCCGACGCGTCCACGAAGGTGGACTCGCTGCTGTCCAACGGCTGAGGCGGGAGTTGGGGACCATGGCCGTCGCAACCGTCGCGGACGTCCGGCCGGAACCGGCCGCCCGGGTCCGGAGCGGGAGACGCCGAGGCCGGCGCCGGAGCGTGGGGACGAACCTCACCGCGTACGCGCTGCTGGCCGGTGGAGTGATCTGCTTCGCGGTGTTCTCCTGGTATCCGACCGTGCGGGCGTTCCTGCTGGCGTTCCAGCACACGAACTTCGTGGGGAAGTCCACATGGGTGGGGCTGGCGAACTTCCGCAAGCTGTTCGCCGACCCGGAGTTCGTCGCCGCGTGGCGCAACACGTTCGAGTTCACCGGGATCGCCCTGGTGCTCGGGTTCGGCGTGCCGTTCGTGACGGCCGTGGTCCTCAACGAGATCCGCCATTGGAAGACGTTGTTCCGCCTGTTGGTGTACCTACCGGTGATGATCCCGCCGGTGGTCACCGCGATCCTCTGGAAGTGGTTCTACGACCCGGGGAACGGACTGTTCAACGAGGTCCTGACGTTCCTGCACCTGCCGAACTCGGCGTGGACGAACTCCACGGCCACGGCGATCCCGTCGCTGGTGCTGGTGGCCACGTGGGCCAACCTCGGCGGCACGACGCTGATCTACCTGGCGGCGCTGCAGAACATTCCGGCCGACCTGTACGAGGCCGCCGAACTGGACGGCGCAAACATCGTCCAGCGGCTGCGGCACGTCACGATCCCGCAGACCCGCTACGTGATGCTGATGCTGTTGCTGCTGCAGATCGTGGCGACGATGCAGGAGTTCACCACCCCGTTCATCATGACCGGCGGCGGCCCGCAGGACGCCACCGTCACCGTGCTGTACCTGATCTACAAGTACGCGTTCGTCTACTTCAACTACGGCGGCGCGTGCGCGCTGTCGGTGATGCTGTTCATCTTCCTCGGCATCTTCTCCGCGCTGTACCTGCGCCTGACCCGGAACACGGACTGAGGGGAGCCCGCGATGTCCACATTGGCCGAACGGGGCCCCCGCACGCTCGCCTCGCCGATGGCACTGCGCTCGCCGAAGGGCAAGGTCATCTACTGGACCGTCTTCGCGGTCGTGCTGGTGCTGTTCGTGTTCGCGTTCCTGTTCCCCATCTACTGGATGGTGACCGGCGCGATGAAGTCGACGCCGGAGTTGGTCGCCAACCCGCCGACGGTCGTGCCGCAGCAGTGGCACCCGGGCAACTACGGCACGGCCTGGTCGGAGATGGACCTGGGCCAGTACATGCTCAACACGGTCGTCCAGGCGGGCGGCGCGTGGCTGCTGCAGATTGTGCTGTGCACGGCCGCCGCGTACGCGCTGTCCAAGCTCAAGCCGGTGTTCGGCCAGATCGTCCTGGGCGGCATCCTGGCCACCCTGATGGTGCCCACCCAGGCGCTCGTGGTGCCCAAGTACCTGACCGCGCTGGACGTGCCGCTGGTGCACGTGAACCTGCTGAACTCACCGCTGGCGATCTGGCTGCCCGCCGCGGCCAACGCGTTCAACCTGTACCTGCTCAAGCGGTTCTTCGACCAGATCCCGAACGACCTGATGGAAGCGGCCAGCCTGGACGGGGCGGGCCCGCTGCGCACCCTGGTGTACATCGTGCTGCCCATGGCCCGGCCGGTGCTCGGCGTGGTGTCGATCTTCGCCGTGGTCGCCGTGTGGCAGGACTTCCTGTGGCCGCTGCTGGTGTTCACCGACGGCAGCAAGCAGCCGATCAGCGTGGGCGTCCAGCAGTTGGCGGCGAACCTGCCGTTGAACGTGACCCTGGCCGCGCTGGTGCTGGCCAGCGCCCCGCTGGTCGCTGTGTTCCTGATCTTCCAGCGTCACATCATCGCCGGCCTGGGCGCCGGCAGCGTCAAGGGCTGAGCTGTCCGCGAAAGCTCTGCCGTTCAACCGTTTCCGCCTGAGTCCCGGAAAGGACATCGCCGTGGCCGAACCAACCGACCGCTGGTGGCGCAGTGCCGTCATCTACCAGGTCTACGTGCGCAGTTTCGCCGACAGCAACGGCGACGGCATCGGCGACCTCGACGGCGTCCGGTCGCGACTGCCCTACCTGGCCGACCTGGGCGTCGACGCGCTGTGGTTCACGCCGTGGTACCCGTCGCCGATGGCCGACGGCGGGTACGACGTCGCCGACTACCGGGACATCGCACCGATCTTCGGGTCGCTGGGCGCCGCGGAGAAGCTGATCTCCGAGGCGCACGGCGTCGGCATCAAGATCATCATCGACATCGTGCCCAACCACTGCTCCAACGAGCACCCGTGGTTCCGGCGCGCGCTGGCGGCCGGACCCGGTGCCCCGGAACGGGAGCTGTTCTGGTTCCGGCCGGGCACCGGCCCGAACGGTGACGAACCGCCGAACAACTGGGCGTCCATCTTCGGCGGCAGAGCCTGGACGAGAACGGCGAACCCGGACGGCACGCCGGGGGAGTGGTACCTGCACCTGTTCGCGCCGGAACAGCCGGACTTCAACTGGAACAGCACCGTGGTGCGACAGGAGTTCGAGGACATCCTGCGGTTCTGGTTCGACCGGGGCGTGGACGGCGTGCGCATCGACTCGGCCGCCCTGCCGATCAAGGACCCGGAGCTGCCCGACTTCGACCTGACCGAGCCGATGGGCGCCGGGCACGCCTACGCCGACCGGGACGGCGTGCACGACATCTACCGGTCGTGGCGGCGGGTCGCGGAGGAGTACCCGAACCGGGCGCTGATCGGGGAGCTGTGGCTGCCCGACACCGAGCGGTTCGCCCGCTACCTGCGCGGCGACGAGCTGCACGTCGCGTTCAACTTCGACTTCCTGTGCTGTGCCTGGGATGCCGAGCGCCTGCGGTCCGTCGTGGACGCCACGCTGGCCGCGCACCGGCCGGTGGACGCGCCGGCCACGTGGGTGTTGTCCAACCACGACGTCGTGCGGCACGTGACGCGCTACGGCCGGGTGGACACGTCGTTCGACATGGCCGACCGGCGCATCGGCGAGCCGTCCGACCTGGCCCTGGGCGAACGCCGGGCCCGCGCGGCCGCGCTGCTCACGCTCGCGCTGCCCGGTGGCGCCTACATCTACCAGGGCGAGGAGCTGGGCCTGGCCGAGGTCGAGGACCTGCCCGACGGCGTGCGGCAGGACCCGATCTGGGTGCGCTCCAACCACACCGACCCGGGCCGGGACGGCTGCCGCGTGCCGCTGCCCTGGTCGGGCACCCGGCAGCCGTTCGGCTTCAGCCCGGAGTCCGCCACCGCCGACCCGTGGCTGCCGCAGCCGGCGTCCTGGGCCGGCCGGACGGTCGAGGCGGAGAGCGCCCGGCCGGACTCGATGCTCGCGCTGTACCAGGAATCCCTGCGCATCCGCCGGACCCGACCGGAACTGGGTGACGGTCCGATGGCGTGGCTGCCCAGCGCGCCCGGTGTGCTGGCGTTCACCCGCGGCGACGGGTTCGCGTGCGTGGTGAACGTGTCCGACCAGCCGGCCGAACTGCCCGCGCACACCGAGGTCCTGGTGACCAGCGATCCCCTCGTCGACGGCCTGCTCCCGCACGACTCGGCCGCTTGGCTCGCCACCTGATTCGTCCGCTCGCGAAAGGAAGGTGCTCATCCCGTGTCCACACAGCACTTACCTGCCCGGCTGACGGCGGCGCTGGCCGTCGCCGTCACCGGGCTGGCCGTCGTGACCGCCGTCGTGATGGGCGGGTCGCACCCCGCGGCGGCGGCGACACCGCGGGCGGCCGGCCCGTTCGCCAACGGCACGTCGGCCGGCGCCACGGTGGCCGGCATGACCGAGTACGAGGCGGAGAACGCCCACTACACCGGTACGAAGATCGGTCCGGACTACACGCAGGGCGACCTGGCGACGGAGGCGTCAGGTCGGCAGGCGGTGCAGCTGACCGGTCAGGGCCAGTACGTGGAGTTCACCCTCACCGCGCAGGCCAACGCGATCGACGTCGACTACGCCCTCAACCAGGGTGCGTCGGGCACGCTGTCGCTGTACGTCAACGGCACCAAGTACAGCCGGGAACTCGCGCTCACCTCGCAGTACAGCTACATCTCCACCGGCAACATCGTCGGCAGCAAGACGCACCACTTCTTCAACGACACCCGCCTGCTGCTCAACCAGCAGCTGTCGGTCGGCACGAAGGTGCGTTTGCAGGTGGACGCCGGTGACAACGCGGCGCCCTACACGATCGACCTGGCCGACTTCTACCAGGTCGCGGACCCGATCACGCAGCCGGCGAACTCGATCTCGGTGGTCAGCGACGGCGCCGACGCCAGCGGCAACGGCGACTCGACACAGGCGTTCCGCCAAGCCATCTCGGACGCGGCGGCCCAGGGCAGGACCGTATGGATTCCGCAGGGCTCGTTCCGGGTGTCCTCGCCGCTCCAGGTCAACGCCGCGACCATCGCCGGTGCCGGCGCGTGGTACTCGCAGGTGTTCTCCAGCGCGTTCATCAACAACGGCGGCTCGGTGTCCGGCCCGGTCAACCTGTCGAACTTCGCCATCCTCGGGTCGACCGTCGGCCGGCACGACGACAGCACGCAGAACGCGATCAACGGTTCGCTGGGCACCGGGTCCACGGTCGACGGCCTGTGGATCCAGAACACGAACGTCGGCTTCTGGCTGATGAACACCAACAGCAACCTGACGATCGAGAACAGCGAGATCTTCGACACCTCGGCCGACGGCATCAACTTCAACGGCCACGCCAGCAACGCCACGGTGAAGAACAACTTCCTGCGCAACACCGGTGACGACGGCCTGGCCATGTGGTCGCTGTACTCGGCCGACACCGGGGACACGTTCACCGGCAACACGATCGTGCAGCCGAACCTGGCCAACGGCATCGCCGTCTACGGCGGCACCAACGACACGGTGTCGAACAACACCGTCGTCGACACCAACGCGCTGGGCAGCGGCATCGCCATCTCCAACCAGCAGTTCATCGCCGGCCAGGGCTTCTCGCCGCTGGCTGGCACGATCACGGTGTCGGGCAACACCCTGATCCGCACCGGTGCGCTGAACCCCAACTGGGGCCACCCGATGAGCGCCATCCGGCTGGACTCCTACGACTACGCCATCCAGAACGTCACGGTGAACCTGACCGGCAACACGGTGCTGGACAGCCCGTGGAGCGTCCTGGAGATCGTGTCCGGCGGCGGCACCAACCTGCCGGTCACCGGGCTGAACGTGAACGGCATGACGGTGACCGATGCCGGAACCGTCTTCCTCCAGGCGGAAGCCCAGGGCAGCGGGTCGTTCAGCAACGTGGTCGCGACCGGCCTGGGCGCGGGCGGCATCTACAACTGCGCCTACCCGCCGAACACGCCGCAGTTCACCGTGAACCAGGGCAGCGGCAACTCCGGCTGGAACACCACGCTGCCCGGCTGCGCGTTCCCGTCCCAGGGCAGCGGCGGCGGCACGACGACCACCGCCCCGCCGCCCGGCGGGAACCTGGCCCAGGGCAGGCCGGCCACCGCCAGCGGGTACACGCAGAACTACGTGCCGGCCAACGCCGTCGACGGGAACACCAGCACCTACTGGGAAAGCACGAACAACGCGTTCCCGCAGACGTTCACCGTCGACCTCGGCTCGACAGCGGGCGTCGGCCGTCTGGTGCTCGACCTGCCGCCGTCCAGCGCGTGGGGCACCCGCACCCAGACGTTGTCGGTGTCGGGCAGCACCGACGGGTCGAGCTTCGGCACGATCGTCGGCTCCACCGGGTACACGTTCGACCCGGCGTCGGGCAACACGGCGACGATCACCCTGCCCGGCGGCACGTCCACGCGGTACGTGCGGCTCACCTTCACCGCCAACACCGGCTGGCCCGCGGGCCAGCTCTCCGAGTTGCAGGCGTTCAGCTCCTGATTCAGCGCTGAGCCCCTGTCGGTGGTTCGGGGCTGGTCGCGCACCTGCCCCGAACCACAGTCCCGTCGCACCACTTCTGAATCGATTCGCTCACCCCTTCATCGTCGAAAGTGAGCACAGCCATGTTCCGAAAACTGCTCGTCCTGACAGCCGGCGCGGCCCTGACGGCCGCCGGCGTGAGCATCGCGGTCGCGCTGCCGGCGGCGGCCGCGACCGGCGGCAGCGGCGCCACGCTGCCCTACGTCGAGGTGCAGGCGGAGAACTCCGCCACGAACGGCACGATCATCGGCCCCAGCTACACGCAGGGCCAACTGGCCGACGAAGCGTCCTACCGGAAGGCCGTGACACTCCAGGGCAGCGGCAAGGAGGTCACGTTCACCACGCCGGTGGCGACCAACTCGATCGACTTCCGGTACAGCATCCCGGACACGTCGAGCGGGTCGACCTACACGGCCCCGCTGTCGCTGTACGTCAACGGCACCAAGCAGACCGACTTCACCCTCACCAACGCCTACAGCTGGTACTACGGCAGCTACCCGTTCACCAACTCGCCGGGCAGCAACCCGCACCACTTCTTCGACGAGACACACCGCCTGTTCAGCACCACCTACCCGGCCGGCACCACGTTCAAGCTCCAGGTCGACAGCGAGGACACGGCGTCGTCGTACACGATCGACTTCGCCGACTTCGAACAGGTCGGTGGCGCGCTGCCGCAGCCGGCCGGTTCGGTCTCGGTGACCAGCGAGGGTGCCGACGCCACCGGCAACGCCGATGCGACGGGCGCGTTCAACGCGGCGATCGCCGCGGCAGGGCCCGGCGGCACGGTGTGGATCCCACCGGGCACGTACGACGTCCCCGGGCACATCATGGTCAACGACGTGACCATCGCCGGTGCCGGCATGTGGTACTCGACGGTCACCGGCACCGCGCCCGGCTTCTACGGCAACTCGGCGCCGTCCGCGAGCAGCAACGTGCACCTGCAGAACTTCGCGATCTTCGGCAACGTCCAGGAACGCAACGACAGCGCGCAGGTCAACGGTATCGGCGGCGCGATGTCCAGCTCCACGGTGAGCAGCGTGTGGATCGAGCACGAGAAGGTCGGCGCGTGGATGGACGGCCCGATGAACGGGCTCACCTTCAGCGGTGTGCGCATCCGCGACACGACGGCCGACGGCATCAACTTCCACGGCGGCGTCACCAACTCCACCGTCACCAACAGCGAGATCCGCAACACCGGTGACGACGGCATCGCCACGTGGGCCGACTCCAGCATCGGCGCCGACGCCAACGACACCATCTCGCACGACACCGTGGAACTCCAGATGCTGGCCAACGGCATCGCCATCTACGGCGGCCACGACAACACGGTCAGCGGCAACCTGGTGCAGGACACCGGCATCACGCAGGGCGGCGGCATCCACGTCGGCCAGCGGTTCACGTCCACCCCGGTCGGCACGACGAACATCACCGACAACACCCTGATCCGCAACGGCAGCCTCGACCCGAACTGGCAGTTCGGGGTGGGCTCGCTGTGGTTCGACGGCAGTCAGGGCGCGATCACCGGTCCGATCAACGTGACGAACGCCCTGATCGAGCAGAGCCCGTACGAGGCGATCCAGTGGGTCGAGGGCACGGTCAGCGGCGTCAACCTGAACAACGTGACCATCGCGGGCGCGGGCACGTTCGCGTTGCAGGAGCAGACCGGCGGTGCGGCGTCGTTCCAGAACGTCGTGGCCACCGGTGTCGCGCAGAACCCGCCCAGCTACAGCTGTGAGGGTGGCAACTTCGCGATCACCGACAAGGGCGGCAACTCCGGCATCACGCCGACCCAGTGCAACGGCTGGCCGGCACCGGTCTACCCGCCGTACCCGGCGTCGGGCGTGACGGTCGCGCCGAGCGCGCTGAACTTCGGCTCGGTGGCGACCGGCTCGACGTCGGCGGCGCAGACGGTCACCGTGTCGAACCCGACCGGGTCCGCCGCCGCGGTCGCCGGCGTCACGGTCACCGGCGACTTCGCGCAGACGAACAACTGTGGCTCGTCGATCGCGGCGAACGGGTCGTGCGCGGTGTCGGTGACGTTCAGGCCGACGGCCGCGGGCACGCGGACCGGCACACTCACCGTGAACGCCGGCGGCGTCACCAACACGGTCAGCCTGTCCGGCACCGGCACGGCACCCGGACCGGCGCTGTCCACCAACCCGGCGAGCCTGACGTTCGCCGGCACGGTCGTCGGCTCCACGTCGGCGGCGCAGACGGTGACGGTGTCCAACACGGGCACGTCGGCGGCATCGGTGTCCGGGGTCTCGGTCACCGGTGACTTCAGCCAGACGAACGCCTGCTCGTCGATCCCGGTCGGCGGGTCGTGCACGGTGTCGGTGACGTTCAAGCCGACGGCGGGCGGCTCGCGCACGGGCACGCTGACGGTCGCCAGCAACGCCAACAACAGCCCGACCACGGTCGCGCTGACCGGCACCGGCATCGACGCCTCGACCGACATCGCGGCCGGCAGGCCGGCGTCGGCCAGTTCGGCCAACAGCCCCTACGTGGCGGCGAACCTGACCGACCCCGACCCGTCGACGTACTGGGAGAGCGCCAACGGCGCGTTCCCGCAGTGGGCGCAGGTCGACCTCGGCCAGAACTACGGGATCGGCAAGCTGGTGCTGAAGCTGCCGCCGTCCACGGCGTGGGGCACGCGGACCGAGACCCTGTCCGTGCTGGGTTCGACGGACGGTTCGTCGTTCTCGACGCTGGTCGGTTCGGCCGGCTACACGTTCGATCCGGCGTCGGGGAACACGGTGACCATCACGTTCCCGGCGGCCACCGAGCGGTACGTGCGGGTGAACATCACGGCCAACACCGGGTGGCCCGCGGGCCAGTTGTCCGACTTCGCGGTGTACCCGAGCGGCGGCAACGGTGGCAGCGGTGGCACCGGCACGAACCTCGCGCTGGGCAGGACGACGGCGGAGTCCAGCCACACGCAGACGTACACGTCGGGCAACGTGACCGACGGTGACCAGGGCACGTACTGGGAGAGCGCGAACAACGCGTTCCCGCAGTGGGTGCAGGTGGACCTGGGGTCGGCGCGGTCGGTGAGCAAGGTCGTGCTGCGACTGCCGGCGTCGTGGGGCGCCCGGTCCCAGACCCTGTCCGTGCTGGGTTCGACGGACGGTTCGTCGTTCTCGACGCTGGTCGGTTCGGCGGGGTACACGTTCGACCCGGCGTCCGGGAACACGGTGACCATCACGTTCCCGGCCACGTCCGAGCGATACGTGCGGGTCGATGTCACGGCGAACACCGGCTGGCCCGCGGGCCAGGTGTCGGAGTTCCAGGTCTGGAGCTAGCGTCTCCGGTCCCGGTCAGGTCCGCCGGTCGGGTAATTCCGTTGCCCGGCCGGCGGACCTGTGCCCGAGATGGGAGCCATGGATCTGGACCAGGTGTTCGCCGTGCTGGACGCGCTGGACGGTGCCGGCCGGTCGGACGGTGCCGTGCCTGACGGTGGCCCGACAACTGGCATTCCACTCGTTCTACCCGCCGCACCCGGTCGACCTGCACGACATGGCGTTGCTCCGTACCCTGAGCGATGGCCGTGTCGAATGAGTGGGGTGTCGCATGCTGACCGTGTTCCTCGTCGATGATCACGAGATCGTCCGGCGGGGCGTGGCCGACCTGCTGACGGAGGCGGGCGACATCACGGTGGTCGGCCAGGCGGGAACGGCGGCCGAGGCACTGGCGAGCATCCCGGCGCTGCGTCCCGACGTGGCGGTCCTGGACATGCGCCTGCCCGACGGCAACGGCGTCGAACTGTGCCGCGACCTGCGGTCGATGCTGCCGGATTTGTACTGCCTGATCCTCACGTCGTACACGGACGAACAGGCGATGCTGGACGCGATCCTGGCCGGCGCGGGCGGTTACGTGATCAAGGACATCCGCGGCATGGACCTGGTGTCGGCGGTCCGCGAGGTCGGCGCCGGCAAATCGCTCCTGGACAACCGAGCGGCGGCGGTCCTGATGAGCCGCCTGCGGGCGAACCTGACCGGCCCCGGCCCGCTGGCGGACCTGACGGAACAGGAACGGGCGCTGCTGGGCCTGATCGGCGAGGGCCTGACCAACCGCCAGATAGCGGAACGCATGTTCCTGGCGGAGAAAACGGTCAAGAACTACGTGTCGAGACTGTTGGCCAAACTGGGGATGGAACGCCGCACCCAAGCAGCGGTACTGGTGACCCGCCTCCGAGCCGAAGGCCACCAACCGCCGCCGCCCTGACAGCCGACCTTGCCGACCCGCTGGCGTCCGGTGCGCCGGCCGCCAGCGGGTGAGCCGGGTCTCACTTCCCGTGCGCCTCGATCGACACCGCTTCCCACTTGTGCCACGTCTCAAGGCGGGACTGGTAGTCACGCTCGGCGATCGCCAGCGGTCCGTCCCCGAAGAAGATCCGCAGCGGCGGTTCCGCCGCGTCGACCACCTTCAGCACCGCCGCCCTGCTGGCCGTCGGGTCGCCGGGCACCGAAGTGCGCTTCGCCCGTTCCTCCTGGACGCGCTTGCGCACCTCGTCGTAGGCCGGGTTCGGCGTCGCGTGCCGGGCCGACGGACCGGCCCAGTCCGTCGAGTAGCCGGTCGGTTCGATGATCGTCACCTTGATCCCGAAGTCGGCGACCTCCTGCGCGAGCGACTGGCTGATGCCTTCCAGCGCCCACTTCGACGCGTGGTACATGCCGATGTTCGGGAACGCGGTGATCCCGCCGATCGACGAGACCTGCAGGATGTGCCCGGACCGCTGTTCGCGCAGGAACGGCAGCGCCGCCTGGGTGACCCACAGCGCACCGAACAGGTTGGTCTCGATCTGGTCGCGCGCATCGGCCTCGCTGAGTTCCTCGACGAGCCCGAACTGGCCGTAGCCGGCGTTGTTGACGACGATGTCCAGCCGGCCGAACCGGTCATGCGCGGCCGACACGGCCGCGAACACGCCCGCGCGGTCGGTGACGTCGAGCCGGATCGGCATGAGCCGGTCGCCGTACCGTGCCGCCAGGTCGTCCAGCGTCGCCACGTCACGTGCCGTCGCGGCGACCGAGTCGCCCCGGTCCAGCGCGGCGATCGTCCACTCGCGACCGAAGCCGCGCGAGGCACCCGTGATGAACCACACGCGGGCGTCCTTGGTTTCCGTCATGGTGCAACTACCTCCTACTGGGAACGACATCGACGGTAGGCGCGCCGCGCACGCCCTGGGAGGGTGCGTCGCACCCATGCTGACCGGCGGCCGCGTGGGTAACTTGGTGGGGTGGACAACGAGCTGGGCGACTTCCTGCGAGCCCGCCGCGACCTGGTGTCGCCGCGCGACGTCGGCCTGCCCGACGACGGCACCCGCCGGGTGGCCGGGCTGCGCCGCGAGGAGGTGGCGCTGCTGGCCGGTGTCAGCACCGACTACTACATCCGGTTGGAGCAGGGTCGTGAGCGCCGGCCGTCCGACCAGGTCCTCGCCGCGATCGCGCAGGCGCTGCGCCTGGACGACGACGCCGCCGAGTACCTGTTCCGACTCGGCCTGCCCGGTCGTCCCGCCGAGACGGCGACCACCGAGGTCGGCCCGGAACTGCTGCGCCTGATGGACCACTTCATCGACGTCCCCGCGTTCATCCTCGGCCCCGCGCTCGACGTGTTGGCGGCGAACGCCCTGGCCGAGGCGTTGTACAGCGGGTTCGCGCGGTTCGACAACCTGTTGCGGATGGTCTTCCTCGACCCGTTCGCCCGCGAGTTCTACGCCGACTGGGACCGTGCGGCCACGGTGTCGGTCAGCAACCTGCGGGCGTCGGCGGCCCCGTTCCCGGGCGACTACCGGGTCGCGCACACGGTCGGCGAGCTGAGCGTCCGCAGCCCGGCGTTCGCGTCCCTGTGGGCCAGGTACGAGGTGCATCCGCGGGCCGGCGACGACAAGCTCCTGCGTCACCCCCAGGTGGGTGACCTGTACCTGCACCACGAGGCGTTCGCCGTGACCAGCGCGCCCGGCCAGAAGCTCACGGTGTACACGGCCGAACCGGGCACGCCCAGCGCCGACGGCCTGAAACTGTTGTCCACCTTGGTGAACGAGACTAAACCGGTCGCACGGTGAGCACGGCGTGCGGCGACAGCGCGCCGCCGATCAGCGTGCGCAGCGTGTCCCGCGCCGCCGCCGTGGCCACCGGTTCCCACCCGACCGAGGTGTGCAGGCCGAGCACGGCCGCCGTCAACACCACCCGTTGCACGGCCTGACCGGCACGCAGCAGCGCGCGGCGGTCGTCGTGCAGCGAGCCGACCACCACGACCATGCCGTCCTGGTCACCGCCCAGCGCGGCACGCTGCTCGTCGGACAGCGGCACCAGCCAGGCGTGTTCGATTTCGGCTGCTCTGCGTAGTTCCCGCACGGCTGTCGGCGCGACGATGGCGGCGGGTTCGGCCACGGTCCGCGTCGGATCGAGGATCATCCTCACCAGTTGGCGCTCGCGGGTGGTGGCCGGCCGCTCGTTGTCCGGACGGATCACCGCGAGCAGCGTCGGCTGGCTGGGATCGGGGGCCAGCCGCACGTCCGCGTACACACCCAGGTCGTGGATCGCCAGCCGCAGGTTCATCAGTGCGGCCCCGCACGCCAACGTGGCGTCGTGGTCGGTCCCGGCACCGAAGAGCTCGATGGACGACGGCGTGCAGTGGAACCGCCACGGCCGGGAACCCCCGGCGGCCGGTGCCGAGTCCGCCGCGGCCAGCACGGCACGGACCTCGTCCTCGGTCAGCCTCGCTACCGACGTGATGTCGGTGTCCATGCTCGTCTCCCGATGGCTGCCCGCCGCGTTGGTCCACTCTCGCCGGACGCGGGCGATGAACGGAGCGGCAAAGGTCAGCAGTCTTCCGGGTCCAAGGTCACGAATCGGCCAGACCGCCACAGGTATACACAGCGTGAGGATCGTGCCAGGCTGGTCCGGTGCAGGACGCCCTCGACCTGGACACCACCCTGAGCCGGCTGGTCGCGACCGGTGTGGAGCTGGTGCGCGCCACGTACGGGGCGTTGACGGTGCTCGGCTCGAACGGCCGGGTCCTGCGCGTGATCACCGACGGCGTGCCCGGCGGTTCGGACCAACTGGTCGTACCGGTCACGGTGGGCGACGTGGCGTTCGGTCACCTGTCCGTCACCGGCGAGAACTTCGCGCCCGGCGCCCGGACCGTCCTGGAGGCCCTCGCCATGGCGGCCGGCATCGCGGTGGAGAACGCCGACCGGTACGCGGAATCCAGTCGTCGGCAGCGCTGGTCCGAGGCGACCAGCGAGATCATCACGCAGTTACTCGCCGGTTCCGACCCGACCGACGCCCTCCAGGCCATCACCGACCGCACCTTGGAACTCAGCTCCGCCGACTACACGCTCATCGCCGTGCCCGACGACGTCGACCTGCCCGACGAGGCGCTGTCCATCACGGTCGCCGCCGGGTTCGGCCTCGGCGCGCCGGTCGGCCTGCGGCTGCCGATCAACCGGTCGTCGGCGGGCGCCGCGTTCACCGACCAGGTACCACGCAGCGTGACCGCGTTGGCGTTCGACCCGGGCTTCAGCGTCGACCTCGGCCCCGCCCTCGTCCTGCCGCTGCGCGCCGGCGACCAGATGCTCGGCGTGCTCGTCGCCGCCCGCAAGGCGGGTGCACCCGCGTTCGACACGCACGAACTGCCCGTGATCGCGTCGTTCGCCGACCAGGCGGCCCTGGCGCTGCGGCTGGCCAGCAACCAGTGGCACCTGCGCCAGTTGGACGTCCTCGCCGACCGGGACCGGATCGCCAGGGACCTGCACGACCACGTCATCCAACGCCTGTTCGGCGTCGGCCTCGCCCTGCAGGCGACGCAACGCCGCGCGATCCGGCCGGACGTGGCGCAGCGGATCAGCGAGAGCATCGACCAACTCCACGAGATCGTCAGCGAGATCCGCACGGCGATCTTCGACCTGCACGCGGACACCCGCGGCATGCCACGCCTGCGACAACGCCTGCACGGCGCGATCAAGGAACTCACCGGCGACGGTCCCCTGCACACGACGGTCCGCCTGTCCGGCCCCCTCGACCTGGTGCCCACCGACCTGGCAGAGCAGGCGGAGGCGGTCGTGCGGGAGGCGGTCAGCAACGCGGTCCGGCACGCCACGGCGGCCAACCTGTGCGTGACGGTGGCGGTCCGCGACGACCTGGTCATCGACGTGGTCGACGACGGCGTCGGCGTGCCCGACACGGTGGTACGGAGAGGCCTGGGCAACCTGCGACAGCGAGCCGACCGGTTCGGCGGCGCGTTCACGGTGGGCAGGGCATCCGACGGCGGCACCCGACTGCGCTGGTCGGTCCCACTGCCCTGACGGTGGCGAGTGCCGGTTCCGCAAGCCGGTTCAGCAAGTCGGTTCCGCCGGCTGGTTCTTAAGTCGGCTCCGCCCGGCTGGCTGGCAAGACGACTCCGCAAGTCGGCTCCGCAGGCCGGTTCCGTCCGGCTGGTTCCGCTGCTGTGATGGCGGCCCGTTCGGGGAGAGTTGCCCCGGTTGTGACTTTGTGCCCCGCGCCCGGTGCCATATCGCTCTTCGATCGGGCGGTCTTTCGTGCTGCGCTTGTGCAGGGTCCGTCGGGGGAGCAGTCGCCGACGTGATCGGGGCCGGCGGCGCACCACGAGGAGGCCGGATGCACGTCCTGGTGACCGAGTCGTCTTTCGGGGAATCGGCGCGGGTGACCGCGTCGCTGCGCGCGCTGGGCTGCCAGGTGAGCACATGCCACAGCACTGTCGGCATCTGTCGGGCCTTCGCCCCAGGCGACCGGTGCCCGCTGGACGGCGGGCACCCGGTCGACCTGGTGGTGGACGTGCGCGACCAGTCGGAGGACCTCACCGCGCGCGAATACGGCGTGGTGTGTGGCACGCGGGCCCGCCTACCGGTCGTGCTGGTGGGCGTGGACCCAGCGGTTCCGGTGCTCGTGCCGGCGGGCCTGGAATCGCGCGTGACCAGCACGACCGTGGACACCCTGCTGTCCGCATGCGGGGAAGCGGTCGCGCGTCGGCGGGGGGCAGTGCCGGACCGGGCCGGTGGCGGCCGACGCCGGTCCGGCCGCTCCAC
>DASZXM010001127.1:0-9504 GCA_035546415.1 Pseudonocardiaceae bacterium | reverse complement strand
GCCGAGGACACCACGCACGGCAGGCCGCACGCCTCGGCCACCGCCAGCGCCCGCCGCACCCCGCCCAGCGGCGCCACCTTGATCACCGCGATGTCCGCCGCACCGGCCACCGCGACCCGCAGCGGGTCCTCGGCCCGCCGGATCGACTCGTCCGCCGCGATCGGCACCGCCACCTGGCGCCGTACGGCCGCCAGGTCGGCCAGGCCGGGACACGGCTGCTCGACGTACTCCAGGCCGCCCGCGGCCCGGTCCAGCGCGCGGATCGCCGTCACAGCCGTCGCCACGTCCCACGCCGCGTTCGCGTCCACCCGGATGCGTCCGCCCGGACCCAGCGCCTCCCGCACCGCCGCCACCCGCGAACAGTCGTCGGCCAGCGGCATCCCCGGGTCGGCCACCTTCACCTTCGCCGTCGCGCAGCCCGACGCGGCGACCAGGTCCCGCGCCCGGTCCGGTGCGACGACCGGCACCGTGCAGTTGACCGGCACCCGGTCGCGCACCGGCGCCGGCCAGCCCTCGGTGGCCGACTCGACCGCCGACGCCAACCACGGCACGCACTCCCGGTCGTCGTAGTCCAGGAACGGGCTGAACTCGCCCCAGCCGACCGGTCCGGACAGCAGCAGTCCCTCACGGATCGTGATGCCACGGAAGCGGGTGCGCATCGGCACCGAGTACACCCGTGCCGGCAAGGCGGAAAGGTCACTGGCCACGTCGCCATTTCAACCGCTCGGGTGGCGTGCTGTCAATTCGCCGGAAAAAGAAAATGGAAACCTGGCCGGCACGCCGGGATGCGGCGTGCCAGCCAGGTGGAATTAGTGTCAGGAAACCGGTGGAATGGGCGGCGCGGGCGGTGTCGGAACACTCGGCACCGGCAGGCTCACCGGCAGGCAGGCGTCGGTGTTGACGGCCGTGATCGCGGTCGCCAGGTTCGTCGCCGCCGTGAGCACCGCCGTCGGGTCGGGCGTCGCCGCCGTGCCCGCGGTGATCTCGCCCAGTGCCGCGGACAGCAACTGCACCGCGTCGGCCGCGCACTTGGTGGCGTCCTGCGGATGGGCCGCGGGCGGTGCCGGTGTCGCCGGTGGCGATGTCGGCAGCGCGGGCAGGCAGCCAGCGGTCTGAGCTGCGGTGACGGCGTTGAACAGGTCGCCTGCGACCTGACTGAGCGTGGTCGGATCGGGCGGTGTCGTCTTCAGTGCGGTGCCCAGGTTGGTCACCACGGTGCTCAGGTTCGTCACCTCCTGGGTGTCCTTCGTACAGGCCGTCGGCGGGTCGTCGTGGCCGGCCGCGAACGCGACCGACGGCAGCACGACGGACCCGGCGAGAGCCAGTGCGACCGGCAGGTAGGCGAGTCGAGCGCGGGACATAAAATCCTCCTCACGGATCGCAATTCCGGTGAAAGAATTGCGATCCGATGGTAAGCACAATGCACCCGGTGGCCGCTTGCTCGAATGCTGAATTCACTCGGAGGGGAATGCGCGGGACGACGGTGGGTGACCTGCGGGCGATGTGTGGCAGAACACGCCAATTCCACCACGTTCGGAGTACCCACCTCGGTGGGCGGCTGATCACGCCGGGTGGATACCGTCTTCCCCATGGACAGCCTTCGCGTGGACGCGGTGCGGATGATCGAGGACTGGCCGGTCGAGGCCGCCGCGGCGACCGTCGTCGGCGCGGACGGCACCGTCCTGGGCGCGCACGGCCCGCAGGACCGGGTGTTCGAGCTGGCGTCGGTGACCAAGCTGCTCACCGCGTACGCCACGCTGATCGCCGTCGAGGAGGGCGCCGTCGAGTGGGACCAGCCAGCAGGCCCGCCCGGCTCCACGGTCCGCCACCTCATCGCGCACACGTCCGGCCTGGCGTTCAACGAGCACAAGGTGATGGCACCGCCCGGCAGCCGCAGGCTGTACTCCAACGCCGGCTTCGAGGTGCTCGCCGCGACCGTGCAGGCGGCGTGCGACATCCGCTTCGCCGACTACCTGGAGGAGTCCGTCCTCACGCCGCTGGCGATGACCGCGACCCGACTGGACGGCTCACCGGCGGCCGGCGCCGTGTCCACGTGCGCCGACCTGGCCCGGTTCGCCGCCGAGTTGCAGGCGCCGCGGCTGGTCGCACCCGACACCCTGGCCGAGGCGACCACCGTCGTGTTCCCCGGACTCACCGGGGTGCTGCCCGGCCTGGGCTACCAGCGGCCCAACGACTGGGGGCTGGGCTTCGAGCTGCGCGACCACAAGAGCCCGCACTGGACCGGTGAGCGCAACTCGCCTGCCACGTTCGGCCACTTCGGCCAGTCCGGCACGTTCCTGTGGGTCGACCCGGACGCCGGGGTCGCCTGTGTCGCGCTGACCGACCGGATGTTCGGCGACTGGGCCAAGCGGCTCTGGCCGCGGTTCTCCGATGCCGTCCTAGCCGACGTCCGGTAGGGCCGGACCGAGCAGGTCGTCGGCGTCCATGATCGTGTACGCGTAGCCCTGTTCGGCGAGGAACCGCTGGCGGTGCGCCGCGTAGTCGGTGTCCAGCGTGTCCCGGGACACCACCGAGTAGAAGTGCGCCTGTCGGCCGTCACCCTTGGGCCGCAGCAGCCGCCCGAGCCGCTGTGCCTCCTCCTGCCGGGATCCGAACGTGCCGGACACCTGGATGGCGACCGACGCCTCGGGCAGGTCGATGGAGAAGTTGGCCACCTTGGACACGACGAGCGTGCGCAGTTCGCCGCGGCGGAACTGGTCGAACAGCTTCTCCCGCTCGGCGTTGCGGGTGGAACCCTGCACGACCGGCGCGTCCAGCTCGGTGCCCAGTTCGTCCAGCTGGTCCAGGTAGGCCCCGATGACCAGCGCGGGCTCGCCCGGGTGCCGGTCGAGGATGCTGCGCACCACCGGCAGCTTCGTGCGGGCGGTGGCGCAGATCTTGTAACGCTCCTCCGGCTCCGCGGTGGCGTAGCCGAGGCGTTCCGCGTCGGTCATGGTGACCCGGACCTCGGTGCACTCGGCGGGTGCGATCCAACCCTGGGCCTCGATGTCGCGCCACGGCACGTCGTAGCGCTTCGGGCCGATCAGCGAGAACACGTCGCCCTCCTGGCCGTCCTCGCGGACCAGCGTGGCCGTGAGGCCCAGGCGGCGGCGGGACTGCAGGTCGGCCGTCATCCGGAACACCGGCGCGGGCAACAGGTGCACCTCGTCGTAGATGATCAGGCCCCAGTCACGGGAGTCGAAAAGTTCCAGGTGCCGGTACTCACCCTTGGTCCGGCGGGTGATGATCTGGTAGGTCGCGATCGTGACCGGGCGGATCTCCTTGCGTTCGCCGGAGTACTCGCCGATCTCGTCCTCGGTCAGCGACGTCCGCGCCACCAGTTCGCGCTTCCACTGCCGGCCGGCCACCGTGTTGGTGACCAGGATCAGCGTGGTCGCCTCCGCCCTGGCCATGGCGGCCGCGCCGACCAGCGTCTTGCCGGCGCCACAGGGCAGCACGACCACGCCGGAGCCGCCCGCCCAGAACGTCTCGGCGGCGGCCCGCTGGTAGTCGCGCAGCTGCCAGCCGTCCTCGGCCAGCGCGATGTCGTGGTGCTCGCCGTCCACGTAGCCGGCCAGGTCCTCGGCCGGCCAGCCGATCTTGAGCAGCTGCTGCTTCAGCCGGCCGCGCTCGCTGGGGTGCACGACGACGGTGTCGTCGTCGATCCGGCCGCCCAGCATCGGGGCGACCTTCTTGTTGCGCAGCACCTCTTCCAGCACGGCCCGGTCGGTGGTGGTCATCACCAGGCCGTGCGCCGGGTCGTTGGTCAGCGTCAACCGGCCGAACTTGGCCATCGTGTCGACGACGTCCACCAGCAGCGGCTGCGGCACCGGGTACCGGGAGTACGTGACGAGGGCGTCGACGACCTGCTCGGCGTCGTGGCCCGCGGCGCGCGCGTTCCACAGCGCCAGCGGCGTCACCCGGTAGGTGTGCACGTGTTCCGGGGCGCGCTCCAGCTCCGCGAACGGCGCGATCGCGGTGCGCGTCTCGTCCGCCAGCGGGTGGTCGACCTCCAACAGCAGGGTCTTGTCCGACTGGACGATCAGCGGTCCGTCAGCCACGTGGGCACTCCCCTCGACAACAGCTCGGCTACCAGTGTGCCAAGGGGGACCAACGCGATTCGGCTGGCCGGTGTTCCGGTACCGGTCAGCTGGTCACCAGACGGGGCTGCTTGAGCAGGCGGGCCACCTCGCTGCGCAGGTGCACGAACTCGGCGGACGCCCTGGTGGTGATCTGGTCGCGCTGCCGGGGCAGCTCGACCTTCAGGGTGTCGACGACGGTCGTCGGGGCGCCGGACAGCACCAGCACCCGGTCGCCGAGGTAGACGCTCTCGTCGATGTCGTGGGTGACCAGCAGGATCGTCATGTCGTGCTCGTCGCGCACCCGCAGGACCAGGTCCTCCAGTTCGGCCCTGGTCTGCGCGTCCACCGAGGCGAACGGCTCGTCCATCAGCATCAGCGCCGGCCGGTAGGCCAGGGCGCGGGCGATGGACACGCGCTGTTGCATGCCGCCGGACAGCTGCCACGGGTGCTTGCGGCCCACGCCGGCCAGGCCGACCCAGGACAGCGCCTCGGTGACCCGGTGTTTGCGCTCGGCCTTGGACAGCTTGCTGCCGCGCAGCGGGAACTCGACGTTGCTGGCCACGTTGAGCCAGGGGAACAGGGAGCGGCTGTAGTCCTGGAACACGACGGCCAGATCGCCGGGCACGCCGTTGATCTTCGTGCCCTTCAGCCGGATGTCGCCCTTCGTGGCCCTGTGCAGCCCGGAGATGGACTTGAGCAGGGTGGACTTGCCGCAGCCGGACGGGCCGACGACGCACACGATCTCGCCGGCGTCCACCCGGAAGGACACCTCGGCGATGGCGGTGTGAGCTCGTGGACCAGTCCCGTACGTGTGGCCGAGTTCGGTCACTTCCAGCATGGCTGGTTCATCCTTCCAACTGACGCGGCACAGCGGATAGGTGGATGAGACAGTCAAGAGTACCTGTCACAGCGCTTCGGTGATGACCATGATGGTGGTACTGCCGTGAATGTCCCGTGCGACCGGGTCACCCGATCGGGAAGATCGTCACGCTGAGTGTTCGACGGCGGTCGAGGCGGGCCGCGCCGGGAATGCGCGGCGACGCCGCGGCTGTGGATACGGGTGTTGATCACTGGCGACCATTCAACGTGAAAAGGTTTCCTGGTTCTGGACATCGGTGACATTGGTACGGACCGCGCTATGGCCGGCTATGGCGACCTTCCAGTCGCGTTCGCCAGCACACCGTCCGGAACGGCACGTCGATGAGTTCCTGACCAGCCAACTGTGGATGAGTTGCGATGTATTCCAGCGACCTGTCGCACAGCGCGGCACGTTCCGATTCGGCCATCGCGAGCACGAAGCTGTAGGTGCACAGCAGGCCCACCACGTCCAGCGGGCGCATCGGCCGGGACCAGTTGATCACCAACCGCTCCGGCGGTGTAAAACAGGTGTCGTCGGGCAGCGTGAACATCCCCGGCAGCCGGTCGGGCTCGTGCAGCGTGTCCACCACCGAGAAGAGGTGGTGCATCCACGGCACGGCGTCGTCGCGCAGGTTCCACGACACGGCCAGCCTGCCGCCCGGCCGCAGTACCCGCGCCGTTTCCCGGCACGTCGATTCCGGGTCGAACCAGTGCCACGCGCCTGCCGCGAAAACGGCGTCGACGCTGCCGTTCTCCAGCGGTATTTCCTCCGCCGTCCCGTCCAGCACGATCGCACCGGGACAGGTGTCCCGGAATGTTTCGCGCATTCGCCGATCCGGCTCCACGGCATAAACATCCGGAATGTGCTCGACGAGGGCCCGACTCAAATGGCCGGTGCCCGCGCCGAGATCCACCGCGCTGCGAATGCCATTGGTGCCGCCGGCTTCGCATTCGATCAGCCAGTCCACCGCCGGAGGAGGCGGAGCGGACCGCAGTCGCTGAAATTCGGCCGCCGCCATGCCGAACAGCATGCCCCGGCCGTCGCCGGGTACGCGGGCCGTCCGGCGCGCATTGTTCCGAAATTCCCTCACCCGCAGGGCCATGAACGTGGGTCCTCGTCGTCGGCTCGTCGCCAGCTGTCGCGGTGTGTCACTTCGCGGCGCCGGCGGCGTCGTCCCCGACCGTTCGGCGCGTCAACTGTCAACCGTGCGGTGGGCCGCATTGCCGGACAAACCCGCAGGTGGTGACACTCAACGGATTCAAGACCTTACCATCGGTACACAAGTAGACCTGTCGGCGGACATTGATCGGCTGATCGGTGGATAGTTGCGGACTATCCGCGATAGTGTCGACACTATGTGGGCCGCGGACCGGTTCTCCGTGGATTCGCGGTTGGCATCGCGTTCAAGTTGTTAACATTCTTTTCACTTTCGATGTCGGAAACAAGTTCGGCTGTCGCTCCACCCCGACACCGGTCGCAAACGGATGCGCCGCCGCTCCGGCTCGATCCGCAGGTGACAGCCGCGACCAGGGCGGGTGCCTGCGGCTTGGCGTACCCGGCGGGTGGTCGAGTCGATACCGAGAGTTCGGAGGTCCGAGTAAAACAGCGGCCGCGATCGGTCGCGGAGCGTGAGTCAAACCAACCCGGCTCACCAGGGGAGTGGCTTTCCGAGGGCAGAGATGCCATGCTCTTGCGGTCGACTGGCACGGAGCGTGTCTTCTCCGATGGTTTTAGTGCCCGATGGGCTGACATTCTCGGTGACATTCGATACCTTCTTGTGCGCGCGAGTGGGGGGCATCGGAGCTGCCTGGGCTACGACGGTCGTCGCGGAGAGGTGAACAGGTGAAGGAGTGACCAGATGAGCGGGGCCGTTCGCGCCGCATGTGCTGCCGGGACGGCAGCCGGCACCCGGCGCGACACAGACGTTCCGGTCCTGGCCGTGGCAACCCCTCGCCGTACGCCCCGCGTCGCCCGCCCCGGGACGATGACAGAACGCCTGCTAGCGGAGTCGAACAGCGACATCGAGGACCCGCTAGCGGCGTCGAGCAGCAACGGAGCCGTCCGGAGCGCGCACCTGTCCCTGGTGATGCCGACCGACGCCGCGACGCACAGCGTCGTGACCGCCGCGGTCGGCCAGGTGTCCGGTTCGTCCGGCGCCGCAGAAGCGGGAGAGTGCTAGGGGTGCCAGGAAGAATGCGGCAAGACGCGGCTGCGATCGCGTCCGCGCAGGCTGGTCGTCGGCAGCGCGTCGGCGAGCCGCTGACCCAGGCGGGAGCAGGTGGTACCGGCGGCAACGCCGTACCGCCGGTCGCCGCGCTGCCCGCGTCGCGCTCGGCGGACCACAGATCAGCCCGGTGGCGGCTGAGCAACTGGCGGTTGCGCTGGAAACTGCTGATCGTTCTGCTCGTCCCGTTGATCACGGCCGTGGCGCTGGGCGCGCTGCGCGTGACCAGCCAGCTGCAGAACGCCGGTGTCTACGACCAGATCGGCACCCAGATCCAGCTGTCCGCGTCGCTGGCCGACGTGACCGACGCGATCCAGCGTGAGCGCGAGCAGGTCACCCTGTTCGTGACGTCGGGTGGCGTGGCCGGCAACCCGCCGGGCAGCGCGGCGACGGCGCAGACGGACGCGGCCGTCGAGTCCTTCAAGCAGCTGGTGAACCAGCAGACCGACCTGGACTCGACGACGCAGACGGCCGTCACGAACGCGCTGAACTCGCTGGGCGGCCTCAGCGCCCTGCGCGGCTTCGCGAGCGGGTCGAAGTTCCCGGACGTCGACGTGCTGGCCGCGTACAACCAGATCCTCGACACGCTGCTGCAGAGTTCGCAGCTGGTCACGGCAGGCGCCCCGGACAACCGGGTGAACCAGCTGGCCCAGGGCCTGTTCGACCTGCGTACCGCCAAGGAGCAGTACACCCGGGGCAACGCCATCCTGATGATGACCGTGACCCCGGTGAAGACGGCCGGCGGCACCAGCCCGGGCTGGCAGTTCCTGCCGGGCACCGAGACCCAGCTGAACTCGGCCGAGGCGCAGTTCGAGTCGTCGGTCAACCAGTTCAACAGCATCGCGTCACCGCAGGACCAGCTGATGTTCCAGGACACGTTCACCGGTCCGGACGTCGACACCCGCGCGCAGCTGCTGACGCTGATCCAGACCAGGGCCGACGAGCAGCTGGGCCCGCAGACGTCGGTGCAGCCGACCACGGTCGTCAACACCGGTGACGGCGCGGCGAACCTGCTGCTCAAGGCCGAGCTGAACCTGAACAACGAGCTCAAGGGCGTCACCGACAACCTGGCGACGCAGGCGAAGAACCAGGCCATCCGGGACGGCGGCATCCTCGCCGGCGCCCTGCTGGTCGCGTTCCTCGTGACCCTGTTCGTGGCCCGCTCGCTGGTCCAGTCGCTGCGGCGGCTGCGGTCCGGCGCGCTGGAGGTCGCCCGCACCAAGCTGCCCCAGTCGGTCCAGCGGATCCTGGCGGACCCGGACCCGATCAAGGCGTCCAACAAGGCCGTCGAACCGGTCCCGGTGTTCACCGCCGACGAGATCGGCGAGGTGGCGCGGTCGTTCGACGTCGTCCACGGACAGGCTGTCCGACTCGCCGCCGAACAGGCGGTACTGCGTGACAACGTCAACGCGATCTTCATCAACCTGTCCCGCCGCAGCCAGGCGCTGGTGGAACGCCAGTTGGCCCTGATCGACCGGCTGGAGAAGGACGAGCAGGACCCCGACCAGCTGTCCAACCTGTTCGAGCTGGACCACCTGGCCACCCGTATGCGGCGCAACTCCGAGTCCCTGCTGGTGCTTTCCGGCAGCGGTCTGGCCAAGCGCATGAGCCGGCCGGTCCCGATCGGCGAGCTGGTCGGTGCCGCCGTGTCCGAGGTCGAGCAGTACGCCCGGATCGACGTCGGCGCCCCGCCGGCCGCATCGGTGCTCGGCCGTGTGGTCAACGACCTCATCCACTTGATCGCGGAGCTGCTGGACAACGCCACCTCGTACTCCGAGCCCAACACCCGGGTCAGCGTGCGGATCGCGCGCACCCGGTCGCGGGAGCTGGCGATCCAGATCACCGACCGCGGCGTGGGCATGAGCGAGGACGACGTCCGGACGGCCAACGAACGGCTGGCCAACCCGCCGGACATCGACGTCGGCGTGACCCGGCGGATGGGTCTGTACGTGGTCGCGCGGCTGGCCCGCCGGCACAACATCCGCGTCAAACTGCGCGCCAACGAGGACATCGACGGCGGTACCGTCGCACTGATCGTCATCCCGGAGGACCTCGTCCACCGGCCCGGCGAGGAGCAGGGCGGCCCGATCAGCACCGCCGACAACCTGGCGTCGGTCAGCCAGCCCGGGATCGTGGACACGTTCCCGCCGCCGACCTCGATGTCGCCGCTGGAGACCAGCAGCCCCGACCTCGCGGGTGCCGCGACGGCGGCCGCCGGCATCGCGGGCGCGTTCGGTGTGGCGGCCGCCCGGTCGCGCGACGACCTGTCCGGCACCAACGGCCGCGGTGGCCCCCGGGTGCCGACGCCGACGACGCCTGCGGACGCCGAGATGGAGCCG
>DASZXM010001126.1:0-4803 GCA_035546415.1 Pseudonocardiaceae bacterium | reverse complement strand
GACGGCGGTGCGCGGCGCCGTCATGGCCGGCACCGGACCCGCCGTGATCAGCGAACTGGCCGTCGCGACCGAACTGGCGGAGGGCAGGCTCGTCAGGGTCGACGTCATCGGTGTGACGTTCGGCCGGACGCTGCGCGCGGTATGGCCGTCCGGTCGCCGGTTGGTCGGTCCCGCAGCGGCTTTGCTCACCGTCGCGGCACGAACCCGCTGAGCCGCACGGAGTCTCTCACCCGCGGAGTTCCTTACCCCCAGACACAATCCGGCCGCAAGCCCGACGCGGCGCGGCGGACAGGCGCACAATGGCCGGCATGACGTGGTTTCGGCGGCGCAAGCAGAAGGCGACCGACAAGTCCGCCGGCACACCGGCCGGCCAGGGTCCCGCTCCGCGTACCGACCCGGCCGAGGCGGCGCTGCGGTTCTGGGCCCGCTGGGACGAGCTGCTGCCCACGATCAGCGCGGCGCTGGGTGAACGGGAACTGAGCAAGGTGGAGCACGAGTTGTACGAGGCGGTCGCCGCCGTCCATCCCGACCTGCACTTCTCCCTGGACCGTGGCCAGCAGGCGGTGTACGCGCTCGTGGTCAGCGGTCAGGAGGACCCGGAACTGCGGCCCTACACCGACGCGTGGATGGCCGCCGCGCCCGCCAACGACGTGCTGTGGGAGTACCACGACTCGGTGCCCGCCGTGCCCGACCCGAACGGGGTCACGGTCACCCTGTCGGGCTACCGGATCAGCCTGGCCGACTTCCTGGTGTCCGTTCAGGTGGACGAGAAGGCAGGCGTCGTCGACGTGGCGGTGTACCACCCGACACTGTCCGAACTGGACGAACCCGGTCGGTCGGCGATGACGTTCCTGCCGTTGGACGCCACGCTGGGCGAACGGCTGGCCGGTGAGCGGCTGCGCCGCGTGGAGACGGCACTGCACCGCCCGGACAACGCGATCACCCTGCGTGAGCTGCGTGACCTGGTGCGTCGCCTGGCCGGGCTACCGGCGATCCCGGTCGAGGACCAGGACCTGGGTCCTGACCTGGGCGGTAGTTGACCGAACCGTCGGTGGTGGCGGCTAGTCTGCCTCTGTGACCAGCGAAGACCTGCCCCAGGGTGCCGACATGAGCGGCGGCGCCACCGCCGAGGGTGCCGAGGACGTGCCGGCCGACGTGCGCGAGCGGTACACGGTGCTCGCCGAGGAACTGCGCGGCCACCAGTTCCGCTACTACGTCCTGGACGCGCCGACGATCTCGGACTACGAGTTCGACACGCTGCTGCGCGAGTTGGAAGCGATCGAGAAGGCGCACCCGTCCCTGGTCACACCCGACTCGCCGTCCCAGCGGGTGGGTGGCACGTTCTCCACCGAGTTCACCGCGCACGACCACCTGGAGCGGATGCTCAGCCTGGACAACGTGTTCGACCTGGACGGCCTGCACGCCTGGGCGGACCGGGTGGAGAAGGCGGTCGGCGGGCCGTTCCACTACCTGTGCGAGCTGAAGATCGACGGCCTGGCGGTCAACCTGCTGTACGAGAACGGCCGGCTCACCAGGGCGTTGACCAGGGGTGACGGCCGCACCGGCGAGGACGTGACGCTGAACGTCCGCACGATGCGCGGCGTGCCGGAACGGTTGACGGGTTCGGAGGAGTTCCCGGTGCCGAAGCTCGTCGAGGTGCGTGGCGAGGTGTTCTTCGTGGTCACGGAGTTCACGGAGCTGAACGCGCGCCTGGTGGAGGCGGGCAAGCCACCGTTCGCGAATCCGCGCAACGCCGCCGCCGGTTCACTGCGGCAGAAGGACCCGCGCGTCACGGCGAGCAGGCCGCTGCGGCTGATCTGCCACGGTCTGGGCAAGCGGGACGGTTTCGAGCCGGACCGCCAGTCGCACGCGTACCAGGCGTTGCGCGCGTGGGGCCTGCCGGTGTCGCCGCACACGACGATCGTGTCGACGATGGCCGAGGTCGACGAGCGCGTCGCGTACTGGGGTGAGCACCGGCACGACGCGGAACACGAGATCGACGGCGTGGTCATCAAGGTGGACGAGGTCGTCGAGCAGCGGCGGCTGGGCACGACGTCCCGGGCGCCGCGGTGGGCGATCGCGTTCAAGTACCCGCCGGAAGAAGCGACGACGACGCTGCTGGACATCCAGGTGAACGTCGGTCGGACCGGCCGGGTGACGCCGTTCGCGGTGATGGAACCGGTGAAGGTGGCCGGTTCCACGGTCGCGATGGCGACGCTGCACAACGCCGACGAGGTGAAGCGCAAAGGTGTGCTCATCGGCGACCTGGTGGTGATCCGCAAGGCCGGTGACGTCATCCCGGAGGTGCTCGGCCCGGTCGCCGCGGCTCGGGACGACGGTCGTGAGCTGCGCGAGTTCTCGATGCCGGTGGCGTGCCCGGAGTGCGGCACGATCCTGCGGCACGAGAAGGAAGGCGACGTCGACATCCGTTGCCCGAACGCCCGCTCCTGTCCGGCGCAGCTGCGGGAACGCCTGTTCCACCTGGCCGGCCGCGGTGGGTTCGACATCGAAGGCCTGGGCTACGAGGCGGCGACAGCCCTGTTGACGTCGGGCGTCCTGCACGACGAGGGTGACGTGTTCGACCTCACGGCGGACAAGCTGATCGGCGTGGAGCTGTTCCGCACCAAGGCGGGCGAACTGTCGGCGAACGGTCAGAAGCTGTTGGCGAACCTGGCGGCGGCGAAGGACCGTCCACTGTGGAGGGCGCTGGTCGCGTTGTCGATCCGCCACGTCGGCCCGACGGCGGCACAGGCCCTGGCCAGGGGTTTCGGCTCGCTGGAGGCGATCTTCGCGGCGGACGAGGCGGAGCTGGCCGATGTGGACGGCGTCGGTCCCACGATCGCGGCGGCGGTGCGCGAGTGGATCGACGTCGACTGGCACCGGGAGGTCGTCGCGAAGTGGCGTGCGGCGGGGGTGCGGTTGGCCGAGGACCGGGGCGCCGGGGTCCCCCGGACGTTGGAAGGCTTGTCGATCGTGGTCACGGGTTCGCTGACGGCGTACTCCCGGGACGAGGCGAAGGAGGCGATCACCGAGCGCGGCGGGAAGGCAGCCGGCTCGGTGTCGAAGAAGACGGCGTTCGTGGTGGTGGGGGACGCACCGGGGAGCAAGGCGGAGAAGGCGGTGCAGTTGAAGGTGCCGGTGCTGGACGAGGACGGGTTCCGGGTCCTCATCGAGTCCGGTCCGGAGGCGGCCCGGGCGGTGGCCACGATCGGCGACGGTTCGGACGGCTCGGAACCGACGCCTGCTTCAGGCTCGTCTCATCCGGACCGACCTGCGGCGTCCGCCCCGGCAACAGCGCCGGAGGAGTCGGCGGATTAGGCCTGGTCGGGGTTTGGCCGGGCCAGGCGGCTTGGTTCGGCCGGCCGCGTCGTTCGGGCCGCTGTTGGCCTCGGGTTGTGGGCGGGTGCCGCTCGCCGGTCGTCTCGGTTGTCGGCGGGCGGCGGTTTGCCAATCTGGCGCAACCGCCGCCTCGCCTCGCGTTGTCGGCTGATTCAGCCGTCCAGGACCACTGCCACGATGCCGGCCAGGTGCGCCAGGCGGGCCACCTCTGCCGCCCGGAACATCGGACCTCCCGGTCGGGCCACCAGCAGCGCGCGATCCGGCTTGCCGATCGGCGTCGCCGCCAGCTCCGTGCCGAGCTGTTGCCACGTCTCCGGAACCCAGGCCGCCTCCGCGTCCAGGATCGTCGCTCGCTGCAGCGGCAGCCACGGCATGTCCACGTCGTTCGCCTCGGGCGCCGCCGCGCTGGCCGCTAACCGCGTGACACCCTTGCCGTCCGAGCTGAGGGTGACCGCCCAACCCGCTCGGATGATCTTCGGTACGCCTTCCGTGAACACGGTGAGCCCGTGGCGCGGGTCCTCCGCGACCTCCTCGACGAGTTCCAGCTCACGGTGGGTGTCCAGCACCCCGGCGTACGGTCGGACGGCGTCGACCTCGACGCCGTCCACCGACTCCGCCGCTGTGATGAGCACGTCCGGCATGCGGTCCGACGGCAGCTCGACGACCAGGTCGTCGACGGCCGTTCCGCCGCCGCGCTCGACGACGTCGACGCTGAGGATGTCGGCCCCGATGCCACCGAGCGCGGTCGCCACCATGCCCAGAGTGCCCGGGGTGTCCGGGAGTTGCACCCGGATCAGGAAGGACAACGCGAACGCCTCCTGCCTCGCGCGCGGAGCCTCGCCGTCCGCGCTCCAGGGCGGAGCGCAGCCGGTTCTCGTTCAGTGAACCGGAAGAAGACTGCCCCGACCAGACCGGTTCCAACCACATTCGTGCTGTTACCGGCCGTCGATTGTGGCAGAACCCACCGCGTCAGGCATCGGATGTCCGACCGGCGGGATGTCGGCGCATGCACAACCCGGTCGAGCCACCTGCCGGGTTCGCCATAGAATCGGCTGGTCGCGCATTGGATGCGATGAAAAGCGCACACACACTTAACCATGCCGAAACCCAGGAGCCCTCGGAAGTGCCCAACATCTCCCGTGACGAGGTCGAGCACCTCGCCAGGTTGGCCCGGCTGGCGGTGACGGAGGACGAGTTGACCACCTTCGCCGGGCAACTGGACGTCATCCTGCAGTCGGTGGCGACCGTCGGTGAAGTAGCCGCCGACGACATCCCGCCGACGTCGCACGCCGTGCCGCTGGTCAACGTGTTCCGTGACGACCTGCCCACGCCGTGCCTCACCCAGCAGCAGGCGCTGTCCGGTGCGCCCGCCGCCGAGGACGGCCGCTTCCGCGTGCCGCGCATTCTCGGGGAGGAACAGTGACCGAGGGCACCGATCTCACCCGGCTGACAGCAGCCGACCTC
>DASZXM010001125.1:0-6220 GCA_035546415.1 Pseudonocardiaceae bacterium | reverse complement strand
GAGGTCGTGCCGGAACCGGTGTTCGTCGCCGAAGGCGAACGTGCGGACGGCGGAGTGCAGGCCGTCCGCGCCGACGACGAGGTCGAACCGCTCCTGCCGGCCGGACGCGAACGTGACGTCGACGCCGTCGGCCGTGTCCGTCAGGGCCGTGATGTGGTCACCGAAGACGTAGTCGGCGCGGTCGCGGCTGTGCTCGTAGAGGATGCGCGACAGGTCGCTGCGCTCGATCTCGATGTCGCCGCTGAACAGCGCGGACGGGAACGTGCTGCGCCTGCGGCCGGTGGCGTCGATGACGATCTGGTCGCCCACGCCGGTCTGGTGGGCCTCGATGTCCGCGCGCACGCCCATCCGGTCCAGCAGCGCGAGCTGGTCGCCGCGGAAGTCGACCGGTCCGGCACCGCTGGCGCGTAGGGCGGGCGCCCGTTCGACGACGGTGACGGTGTGGCCGCCGCGGCCCAGCCAGTAGGCCAGCGACGGCCCGGCGATACCCGCGCCGGAGATCAACACGTGCATGGTTCCCCCTCCTCGATCCGTGGTGCCGTCACGGTAGCGCGGCTTTATCCACCTGGTCAATCCAGTTGGATAAACCAGGTGGTTGATACGATCCCGGCCATGGGCAACCGGGAGGACCTGCTGGCCGGCGCGCTGGAGTGTCTGAAGACGAAGGGCTGGACCCGCACGACGGTCCGTGACATCGCGGCGGCGGCGGGCGTGAACCACGCGGCGATCGGCTACCACTTCGGGTCACGGGAGGCGCTGCTGATCGAGGCGTTCACGCAGGCCATGGAGGAATGGGGCGAACAGAGCGCCACGGCCATGGCGGCGGTGCCGGCCGACGCGGGCCCGCACGAGCGGTACGAGGCGTTCTGGCGGGCGGTGATCGGGTCCTACGACGAGCACCGCTGGCTGTGGCTGGCCACGGTCGAGGCCGCGATCCAGGCCGAGCACTCCCCCCCGCTGCGGGAACTGGTGGCGGGCGCCATGCAGGAGGGCCGGACCGGTCTGGCAGCCGGCCTGCTGGGCGTGCCGGAGGACTCGCTGGACGCCCGGCAGCGGGCGGTGGGCTCGGTGCAGCTGGCGCTGATGTCCGGAGTGCTCGTGCAGCGGCTGATCGACCCGGACCGGGCCCCGCGCGCCGAGGACATCGTCACCGGCATCGCGGGCCTGGCCGGTCTGTCGGGTCTGTCAGGCTGACCGCCGCGCGAGGAACACGAACTCGCGGCCCGGGCGGTCCGGGGCGTCCCGGACCTCGACAACCTGGAAACCATGGGCCGCCAAGGATTCCTCGACCTCGTCGCGTTCCCGGAAGCGGAGCGTGGACTCGGAGCGGAGCGTCTCGCCGTCGGACGCGAACACCGTTGTCGACTCGAAGGTGACCAGCGGCCCGTCGACGCGCACCAGATCCGACCAGCTCTCCACCACGCCGACACCGTCGATGTCGACCGACTGGTAGGTCTCCGCGCGATTCCAGTGCTGCCACGCCTTCCGGGCCGGATCACGGGTCTCGAACACGAGATGCCCGCCCGGCCGGAGCGCGGTGTGGATGCCGGCGAGCGTGCCGTCCCAGTCGGCCGGGTCGGCGATCGCCTGGGCGACGTTGGCGGTCATGGTGGCGAGGTCGACCCGCATCGGCGGCAAAGCTGTGGCGTCACCGTGAATCCAGCGCACCTGGTCGCTCTTGCCGCGCGCGATCCGCAACGACGCCAACGCGGGCTCGACACCGGTCACGTCGATCCCCCGCGCGGCGAGCATCGCGGCGAACGTCCCCGTCCCGCTCCCCACGTCCAGCACGCTGCGGGCACCCAACTCGTCGACGATCGCGACGTACACGTCGAGGTCACTGCGATCCGGGTCCAACGGGTCGTAGACCGCGGCCAGCCGGGGGTGTTCGAAGATGTTGTCGGACACCCGGCCGACGGTAGGCCGATCACGTAGGGTTTCGGTACTCGATTACGGAGGTGGCGATGTCCAGCGAGCACCAGGGCGCCGACGAGGAGACGCCGGTCGAGCGGGTCGAGGAGCGGTTGCACGAGGCTGCCGAGGAGGTGGAGGAGGCTGCCTGGGAGACGATCTACGAAGCCAAGGACGTCGCCAAGGACGCCATCGACTCCGTCATCCACCCCGGCCACCGGCGCCACCACGCGGCGGACACCGAGCACCGCGAGGACTAGCAGCCCACCGGCAGAAAGGACCACCGCCTTGTTCCGGCAGCGCGCCCTGGTCTGGACGGCGTCGATCGGCGTGGTCGTGCTGATCGGGATCTGGGTCGCGGCTTCGCTGATCAGCCCGACGCACCGGCAACGCCCGACGACGCCGGTGACCGGGAGTTTCGCCTTCGAATGCCGGTTGGACGCGACGGTCACCACGTTCGACCCCGCCGTGTGCTGGACCTAGCGCCCGGTCAGATCGCCTTGCCGGACCCGGCCCAGTACGGGTCGCGGAGCTTGCGTTTGTACAGCTTGCCGTTGGGGTCCCTGGGGAGTTCGTCGATGTAGTCGATGCTCTTCGGGAGCTTGAACTTCGCCAGGCGGTCGGCTGCGAAGGCCATCAGCTCCTCGGTGAGCGCATCGTCCGGGGTGACGCCGGCCGCCGGTTGGACCACCGCCTTGATCTCCTCGCCCCAGTCCGGGTGCGGGATGCCGAAGACCGCCACGTCCGCCACCTTCGGGTGGGACATCAGCTCGCCCTCGATCTCGGCGGGGTAGATGTTCACGCCGCCGGAGATGATCATGTCGGCTTTCCTGTCCCTCAGGTACAGGTAGCCGTCCTCGTCCAGATAGCCGACGTCGCCGAGCGTGAACAGGTCGCCGACCCGCGCCTTCCGGGTCTTCTCCGGGTCCTTGTGGTACTCGAACGTGGACGTGCCCATGCGCATGTAGACCGTGCCGATCTGGCCGGGCGGGACCGGCTCGCCGCTCTCGTCCAGCACCGACACCACCGAGCCGGGCCACGCCTTGCCGACCGAGCCGGGTTTGCGCAGCCACTCGTCGCCCATGATCGTCGTGCCGCCACCTTCGGTGGCCGCGTAGTACTCGATCACCACCGGGCCCCACCAGTCCAGCATCTTCCGTTTCGTCTCCAGCGGGCACGGCGCGGCCCCGTGGATCATCGCGCGCAGTGACGACACGTCGTATTTCGCGCGCACGTCGTCGGGCAGTGCCAGCAGGCGGTGGAACTGGGTGGGGACCATGTGGCTGTGCGTCACGCGGTGGCGTTCGATGAGGCGCAGCATCTCCTCCGGGTCCCACCGGTCCATCAGCACGGCCGGGTGCCCCAGTTGCACCGAGATCGACACGAAGTTCAGCACCGCCGTGTGGTACAGCGGCGACCCGCACAGGTGCACGTGGTCGTCGTGCGGCTTGATGCCGAAGATGCCGAAGAACCACGTGGACGCGACCGGGACGTCGTCGGGGTCCTGACCGGTCAACGGCCTGCGCACGCCCTTGGGCCGGCCCGTCGTGCCGGACGTGTAGAGCATCGGCGAGCCCGACGTGCGGTCGGACGGGCGGTCCGGCGAGCCGGCCAGTTCGGCCAGCGGCCGGAAGCCGGGCACGTCACCGACCGCGAAGCGGGCGTCCGCCGACAGCCCGGACCGCTGCGCGGCGTCGGCCGCGACCGACGCGAAGCGCTCGTGCGCCACGAACGCCTTCGCCCCGCTGTCCTCGATGATGTAGGCGACCTCCGGTCCGACCAGATGCCAGTTCACCATCACCACGTACAGGCCGGTCTGCATCGCCGCGAAGTACACCGCGACCAGCTCGACGCTGTTGGGCAGCATCATGACCAGCGCGTCGCCGACGCCCAGGCCCAGCGACCGCAGGCCGTTGGCGTACGCGTTGGCCGCGGCGGCCAGGTCGCCGTAGGAGACCTCGCGGCCGCTCGGGTCGACGACGGCCGTGCGGTCCGGCGTGGTCTCGGCGATGCGCCACAGGCCGATCGATTCGGTCATGCCCCGAATCTAGAACGTGTTTCATCCACTCTGCAATACCGCGTCGGCGATCGTCCTGACCTCCGCCGCGCTGCGGCAGCCGACCAGCAGCATCGTGACGCCCGCGTCCGACCACGTCTTGACCTGGTCGCGGATCTGCTCGGGCGAGCCGATGATCGCCACGTCGGCCACCATCTCGTCGGGCACCGCGGCGGCCGCCTCGGCCTTGCGGCCGGACCGGAACAGCTCACCGATCTCCGTCACGACCTCGGCGTATCCCATCCGGTTGAACACGTCGGCGTGGAAGTTCATCCCGGGCGCGCCCATGCCGCCCGCGTACAGCGCCAGTACCGGCTTGACCTGCGCGTACGTGCCCGGCACGTCGTCGGTCACGATCACCTGGCAGGACGCCGCGATCTCGAAGTCCGCCCGCGACCGGCGAGCCCCGGGCCTGCGGAAACCCTCGTCCAGCCACTCGTTGTAGGTGTCGGCCAACCGCGGCGAGTAGTAGATGGCCAGCCAGCCGTCGGCGATCTCGGCGGCCAGGGCGACGTTGCGCGGGCCCTCCGCGCCCAGCCAGATCGGCAGGTCGGCGCGCAGCGGGTGGGTGATCGGCTTGAGCGGCTTGCCCAGGCCCAGCGCGCCCGTACCGGTGTAGGGCAACGGGTAGTGCGGGCCCGCGCTGGTCACCGGCGCCTCGCGGGCCAGCACCTGGCGCACGATGTCCACGTACTCCCTGGTCCTGGCCAGCGGCTTGGCGAACGGCTGCCCGTACCAGCCCTCCACCACCTGCGGGCCGGACACGCCCAGGCCCAGCACGAACCGGCCGCCGGACAGGTGGTCCATGGTCAACGCGTGCATCGCGCACGACGTCGGGGGCCGGGCGGACAGCTGCGCCACCGACGTGCCCAGCCGCACCCGGCTGGTGGCCGATCCCCACCAGGCCAGCGGCGTGAACGTGTCCGACCCCCACGATTCCGCCGCGAACACCGCGTCGAAGCCGGCCTCGTCGGCGGCGACCACGAGTTCCGCCGCGTTCCTCGGCGGCTGCGCGCCCCAGTAGCCCAGCTGCAGTCCCAGTTTCATGCCGGCCATCCTCTCAGTCGACCCCATCTTGCCGGAAAATCGAGAACGTGTTTCACTTCGGAGCGTGACGTCGACCTCCGAACCGCTCGCCGCCCCGCTGACCATCTCGTTCGACTACACACGATCGCTGGGGCCGGTGCTCGGCAGGTTCGCGAGCGGACTGCGCGACCGGCGCGTGCTCGGCGTGCGCGGGTCGGACGGCCGCGTGTACGTGCCGCCGGTCGAGTACGACCCGGTGACCGGGCAGGCGCTGGGCGACTTCGTGCCCGTGTCGTCCGCCGGGACCGTGACGACGTGGACATGGGTACGGGAACCCGTTGCGGGGCAACCGTTCGACCGGCCGTTCGGGTGGGCCATGATCAAGCTGGACGGTGCGGACACCGCCCTGCTGCACGCCGTGGACGTGCCGTCGGCCGACGACATGCACACCGGCATGCGGGTGCGCGTCCGCTGGGCCGACGAGCGCAGGGGCGACATCCACGACATCGCCTGCTTCGAACCCGGCGAGGCCCCGACCGAGGAGCCATCCGGAGAACCGGCCGAATCCCAGCAGCCGGGTGAACCGGTCACCATGGTGACCACCCCGGTGCGGCTGGAGTACATGCACACGGCGTCGCCGGAGGAGAGCCGCTACCTGCGTGGGCTGGCCGAAGGACGGCTCGTGGGTCAGCGATGTCCGGCGTGCCGGAAGGTCTACATCCCGCCGCGCGGAGCGTGCCCGACCGACGGTGTGCCGACCGTGGAGGAGGTGGAGCTGCCCGACCACGGCGTGGTGACGACGTTCTGCATCGTCAACGTCCCGTTCCTGGGCCAGCGCATCAAACCACCCTACGTCGCGGCGTACGTCCTGCTCAACGGCGCCGACATCGCGTTCCTGCACCTGGTGCTGGGCTGCGAGGCCAGCGAGGTGCGGATGGGGATGCGGGTGAAGGCGGCGTGGAAACCGAGGGACCAGTGGGGCACGACGCTGGAGAACATCGACCACTTCGAGCCGACCGGCGAACCGGACGCACCCTTCGAGTTCTACGCGCAGCACCTGTGAGGCGGTCATGAACGACGTAGCGATTGTCGGATTCGCCCAGTCCCCCAACGTCCGGGCCACACCAGGCACCACGAACGGTGTCGAGATGCTGGTCCCGATCTTCGCCGAGGTGTTCGAGCAGACCGGGTTGACCAAATCGGACATCGGCTTCTGGTGCTCGGGAT
>DASZXM010001124.1:0-13837 GCA_035546415.1 Pseudonocardiaceae bacterium | reverse complement strand
TCGCGCCCGGCGGTGTCGTCGGCCTGGTGACCCGGCTGTTCCGGCGGCGCGGTCCGGCGGCCCCGGTGTCGTCGGCGGAGGTGGACGCGGCAGCGGTCGACCTGGCCGCGCTGCGGTCCGCGCACGTGCCCACGGCCCGGGTCGCCGCCGACGACGACCTGCCGGCGGTGGAGTGCCGGGGCATCCGCTTCGGCTACCTGCCCGGCACGAGGGTGTTGGACGGTGTCGACTTCGTCGTCCGGCCGGGCACGGTGCACGGCCTGATCGGTCCCAACGGTTCGGGCAAGAGCACGCTGGTCAACCTCATCTCCGGCGAGCTGACGCCGAACGCGGGCACGATCAGCCTGCACGGGAGGCGGGTCGAACGGTTGGGCGCGCCCGCCCGGCCGGGAGCCGGCCTGCGGCGCACGTTCCAGACGTCGGTGCTGGTCGGTGAGCTGCGTGCCAGGGACAACGTGGGCATCGGCCTGTACCGCACCACGCCGAGGGTGAGCAGGCGCGCGGCGGGTGTGCGGGCCGGAACGGCGCTGGCGGCGGTCGGCATGACGAGGTGGACCGACACCCGCGTCGCGGACGTCCCGCACGGCGTCGAACAGCTGACGCAGTTGGCGGCGGCGTGTGTCGGCGAGCCGTCGGTGCTGGTGCTGGACGAGCCGCTCGCCGGCCTGTCCGCGGGCGAGGTGACGGCGGTGTCCGCGATCCTCGCCGATCTCAAGCGTGCCGGCGTGTCGGTGATCGTCATCGAGCACCAGACCAAGTTCGTGTTCGAGGTGTGCGACGAGGTGACCGTGCTGGCCGCGGGCACGCTCGTGGCCAGCGGGCCGGCCGCCGACGTCCGGCTCGACGCCCGCGTCCGAGAGGTGTACCTGGGACAGTGACCACGACACACGCACTCGATATCGAAGCACTCTCCGCGGGTTACGGGCGGTACGACGTGCTGCGCGAGATCAGCCTGCACGTCGGCGACGGTGAGGCGGTCGCGCTGCTGGGCCCCAACGGCGCCGGCAAGACGACGCTGCTGCGGGCCGTCATGGGGATGGTGCCGCAGCGCCGCGGCACCATCCGCGTGCGCGGCAAGGACATCACCGGCATGCGCACGCACCGGATCGCCCGCGGGCACGTCGCGCTCGTGCCGGAGGGCAGGCGGCTGTTCGCCGACCTGACGGTGGAGGACAACCTGCTGCTCGGCGCGCTGCACCTGCGCCACGATCGGGTGACGGTGCGGCGCCTGCTGGACTCGGTGTTCGAGTTGTTCCCGGTGGTCGAGCGGTACCGCGACCGGCCGGTGACGGCGATGAGCGGCGGTGAGCAGCAGATGGTCGCGATCGGGCGGATGATGATGAGCGAGCCCGACCTGATGCTGCTCGACGAACCGTCCCTCGGCCTGGCGCCCATCGCGATCCAGAACGTCGCCGACGCACTCATCAAACTGCGTGGTCGCGGCGGGTCGCTGCTGCTCGTCGAACAGCGGGTCGACCTGGCCCAACAGGTGTGCGACCGGGTGTACATCCTGGGTGACGGCGCGGTCGTCGACGAGTGTGGTCCGGACCTCGTCGGCGCGGACGGC
This sequence comes from Pseudonocardiaceae bacterium, assembly GCA_035546415.1. GTDB lineage: Bacteria > Actinomycetota > Actinomycetes > Mycobacteriales > Pseudonocardiaceae > DATEPR01. Next base: position 12,270 of record DASZXM010001124.1, on the reverse strand, counting down.
CGGGATGTCATCGACGCCTACCTGGGATGACTAGACTTGGCTCGACGGTCGGTTGGTCGGACGAGGGTGTGGGGAGGTGCGGATGGGCTCGTCGTGGGCGACGCCGGTCGGCCGTGTGGCCGCGCCGCTGCGGGAGCAGGTGCTCGGCATCCTCCGCCAGGCGATCCTGGACTTCGACCTGCAACCCGGCCAACGCCTGATCGAACGCGAACTGGTCGAGCAGTTGGACGTGTCCCGGGCCACCATTCGCGAGGTGCTCGCGCTGTTGGTGTCCGAGGGCTTGGTGACGGTCATTCCGCAGAAGGGCGCCATCGTCAGCGTCCTGTCCGCCAGTGAGGCCGCGGACATCTACGAGATGCGGCAGTCGCTGGAGGCGCTCGCCGTTCGGCGGTTCGTCGAGCGGGCCACGCCCGATGAGGTGCGTCAGCTGCGGGAGTCGTTGGAGGCGTTGGAGAAGGCCAGTGACGACGACACCGATCGGCTCGCCGAGTTGCGTGCCAAGGACCAGTTCTACAACGTGCTGCTGGCCGGGGCCAACAGTCCGCCGCTGACCGGGATCCTGACGACGCTGCAGAGTCGGGTCCGGGTGTTGCGGGCCACGTCGCTGTCGGTTCCCGGGCGGGCGCAGCAGGCCGCGGACGAGTTGCGGCGAGTGGTGGAGCTGGTGGAGGCCGGGGACGCGGCGGGTGCGGCGGCGGCGTGTGCCGAGCACGTGCACAACGCCGCGCAGACCGGGCTGAGTCGGCTGGCCGATTTCGAGCAGGGCAAGGGCGGCGGTGGCGGCGCCGGTTAGCGTGTGCCGGTGAGCGCCCCGGCCCCTCGTGCCACGGGCTGACACGAGGGGCGGGGCGCCCGGTCAGGCGTTGTCCGCCACTTCTTCCAGTAGGATCGGCACCGCCGTCGTTACCGCGTGGATGCCGATCACGCTGGCGATTTCCATGACCTCCAGGATTTCCTGGGGTGTGGCACCGTAGCCGATCGCGTTTTCGATGTGCAGCTTCAGGCCCTTGACGTACAGGTGGGTGGCCGCCGTGTCGAATGCGATGTAGATGAATTCCTTGAGCTTCGGCTCAAGCGTGCCGTTGTGCCACGGGACCGACGAGAACTCCGTGTACGCCCCGAACAGCTCCGGGTCGAGTTCCAGCATTTCGTCCCAGAACGAATGCCAGTAGCCCCGGGTTTTCGTGAATTCCGCCTTGAGCTGTTCCTGGTAGTCGTTCAGTGGTGTCGGTCCGGTGCGCATCCCCTTTTCCTCCAGGACCTCCACCAGGATCGGCACCCCGATGTTCATCGCGTGGATGCCCAGGGTCGCCGTCAGCTCCAGGACCTCCATGATTTCGTCTTTGGTGGCGCCGAATTTCAGTGCCGCCTTGATGTGTTGCCGCACGCCTGGGAGGTACATGTGGGTCGCCGCCGAGTCCACCGCCAGGTAGATGAACGACTTCGTCTTGTCGTCCAGGTGGTTCTTGCGCCACGGGACCGCCGAGAAGTCCAGGTACGCCGCCATGAAGTCCGGGTCCAGTTCCAGAATGCTTTCCCACGTGTCGCTCCACGTGCCGCGCACCCGGATGAACTCCGCCTTGATCTCCTCCTGCCGCGCGCTGAGCGCCATGTCACACTCCCGTCAGTCCTGTTCCACCAAGGTGCGCACCCAGCGCGCGATCTCCGTGTGATCCGCCGTGGCCGGCAGGGCGTCCGCCGCTTCCGACCACAGCGCTACCGCGTCGGACCCCAGCCGGTCCGGCGCGCCGACCCGTTCCGCCAGGTCGACCGCGATTCGCATGTCCTTGAGCATCAGCCGGAGTCCGAAGCCCGAGTCGTACTTCTCCGTTCGCACGAAGTTCGGCCACTTCTGTTCCGTCGAACCGCTTCTGCCGCTGGAGGTGTTGATCACCGACAGCATCACGTCCGGGTCCAGGCCGAAGCGTTCCCCCGCCACCATCGCCTCGGCCGTGGCCAGCAGGTGGGTCGCCGACAGCAGGTTGTTCAACGCCTTGATCGCGTGGCCCGCGCCGACGTCGCCGGCACGCACGACACTGCCCAGGCACGCGAACACCGCCGCCAGGCCGTCCAGGACGTCCGGCGGACCGCCCGCCATGATCGTCAGCGTCCCGGTGCGTGCCCGTGCCACGCCACCGGACACCGGCGCGTCCACCAACACCACACCGGACTCCGCCAGTGCCGCCGCGAGTGCCTTGGTGCGCAACGGTTCCGACGAACTCATGTCGACCACGACCGTACCCCGCCGCCACGTGACGTCGCCGACCACCGACTCCACCACGTCCGAGTTGGGCAGCATCAGGATCACCACCGGGGCCGCCGCCACGTCCGCCAGATTCGGCACCGATGGGCCGAACCTGGTCCGGGCGTCCGGCGACACGTCGTAGCCGAGCACCTCGTACCCCGCGTCCACGAGGTGACCGGCCATCGGAAAGCCCATGTTCCCCAGGCCCACGAACCCGACCGCGCTCACTCGGCCAGCTCCTCCGCGTACTCGCCGAGCACCCGCTCCGCGACCCGGAACGACTCCAGCGCCGCCGGCACGCCGACGTAGATGGCCGTCTGCATCAGGGCTTCCTGGATCTCGTCCACCGACGCGCCGTTGCGCAGCGCGCCCCGGACGTGCACCGCCAGTTCGTGCTGCCGGTTCAGCGCCGTCAGCATCACCAGGTTCAGCAGGCTGCGGGTTTTGGGCGGCAGGCCCTCCCGCGTCCACACCGCACCCCAGCAGTACTCCGTCACCAGTTCCTGGATCGGGCGGGAGAACTCGCTCACCTGGCTCAGCGACCGCTCGACATGGTCCGTTCCGAGCACCGTGCGGCGCATGTCGAGACCACGCTCGTAGGTTTCCCGGTGGGTCCGGTCGGTCGTGATGCTCGACTCCGTGCGCGAGTCTTCGGCCGTCATGCACTCTTCCCGTCTGTGTACTCGGCTTCGGCCACTTCGTCGGCCCACTGCGTCACGCCCAGCGAGATCGCCGTGTGGGCCAGGAACGACGTCGGCGACGCGCCGTGCCAGTGCTGCTCGCCCGCCGGCACCCACACCGTGTCACCGGCACGCAGCCGCCGCGGCGTCTCGCCCCGCGAGCACACGAACCCGTCGCCCGCCGTGACCTGCAGGATCTGGCCGCGTTCGTGGCTGTGCCAGAACGTCCGCGCGCCCGGCGTGAACATGATCGACGCGATCGTCACCCCGTCCACCCCGCGCAGGATCGGGTCGGCCCACACCTCGCCGGTGAACGTGGCTCCGCGCTTGTCGGAGGGCACGCCCTCCGCGTCGCCGTGCACGATGATCATGCTGCTGTCCCCTTGTCGTGGATGCGCACACCGCCGGAGATGTCGCCGATGGCGTCCACCACGGTGTTGCTGATGTCGTCCGCGTAGCCGAGCGCCCTGGCCAGGCCGAACGAGGCCAGCGGGCCTGCCGAGTTCATGCTCGCCACGCCGAGCTGGTCAGCCAGCTCGGTGTAGAGCGTGACGTCCTTGAGCATCAACGTGTTGCTCAGGCCGCCCTTGAGGTAATCGCCCTGGATGATCTTCGGAAAGCGGTTCGTGGTCGCGAAGTTCGCGCCGGAGCTGACGTTGATCACGTCCAGCAGCACCCGCAGGTCCAGGCCCGCCTTGCGGCCCGCGACCATGACCTCCGCGGTCGCGGCGAGCGACACGGCGTTCAGGAAGTTGTTCAGCAGCTTCGTGACGTGCCCGGCACCGCTGTCCCCGCAGTGGAAGACGTGCGCGCTGAACACGTCCAGCACATCCCGCACCGCGTCCAGCGCCGCCGTCGAACCGCCGACCATCAGCGTCAGCGCGCCCTTCTCCGCCGCTGCCGCGCCACCCGAGATGCCGGCGTCCAGGTACTCGACACCGCGCTCGGCGAGCAGGCCGTGGATGCGGCGGGTGGACTCCGGCGCCGCCGTGCTGAGGTCGACCACCGTCTGGCCGGCCGTCACGTGCGCCAGCACCCCGTCGTCACCCAGCACGACCGACTCGACGATCCTGCTGTCCGGCAACGACATCAGCACCACGTCCGAACCGGTGACGACGCCTGCCACGCTCGGCGCGGCCGTCGCGCCGGCAGCGGTCACGGTGTCCGGGCGGACGTCGTAGCCGAGCACCGGGACACCCGCGTCGACGAGACATCTCGTCATGCGGCCGCCCATGTTGCCCAGCCCGATGAAGCCCACGCGTTGTGCCGTCACGTTGTCACACCTCTCTCCCAACCGGCGTAGAGCCGCTCGTCGTGTGCCGCCGTGTCCCACGCGCCCGCGCCGCCCGACGGCCGCACCGTGTTCACGTTCGTGGCGCCGCCGTCCGCCGACACCACCTGACCGGTGACGTACGACGCGTCGTCGGACAGCAGGAACGCCGTCACGGCGGCGATCTCCTCGGCCGTCCCGGCGCGCCGCAGCGGTGTCGTGGACGCGCGCCGCACCATGTCGTTCTTGCCACCGGTCGTGGTCGCCGCGGCGGCGAACAGGTCGGTCGGCACGATGCCCGGTGCGACGCCGTTGACCCGGATGCCCAGCGGGCCCCCGTACATCGCGGTGCCGCGGATCAGGCCGACGACCGCGTGCTTCGACGTGACGTAGGGCAACAGGTCGGCGCTGCCGGTGAGGCTCGCGATCGACGCGGTGACGACGATCGACCCCGTCGTGCCCTGCTCCCGGTAGCGGCGGAACGCGGCGCGCAGCCCGAGGAACTGGCCGCGCACGTTCACCGCGATCACCCGGTCGAAGTCCTCGACCGGGATGTCGGGCAGGCCGGCGAAGCTGCCGAAGATGCCGGCGTTGAGGTGGTGCAGGTCGATCCGGCCGAACTCGGCCACGGCCGCGTCCACGTACGCCTGGACGTCGCCCTCGTCCGCCACGTCGGCCCGCACGGCGATCGACCTGGTCGGCAGCCCGGCGACGGTCTCCGCGACGGTGTCGGCGTCGACGTCCACGGCCACCACGTTGGCACCGTCGGCGGCCAGCCGCTGCGCGGACGCCCGACCCAGCCCGTTGCCGGCACCGGTGACGACCGCGACCCGGCCGGTGAAGCGGCCGGTCACGGCAGTTCGCCGATCGTCGCGGCGAAACCGGCCAACTCGCCCGTCATCGGCGTGAACCGGGACAGGGTGTCCGGGTCGTGGCCGCTGACCACGTGCCGGACCTCGCCGCCGGCCACCATCGTGCGGATGCGGTCGAAACCCTCGTACATGGCGACGAGGTCGGCGACGAACGCGAACGGCATGTCCCGCTCGTACTCCTCGTAGTAGTGGATCGCGTCGGACGCGAGCAGCACCGGCCCGTCGGTGGTGTCGACGAGCACGACGCTCTGGCCGGGTGTGTGGCCCCCCAGTTCGATGACCTCGATGCCGGGCGCCAGGTCCAGGCGACCGCGAAACGTCCGCACCCGGCCCTCCTGGTCGGCCTTGGCCAGCAGTTCCAGTTCCTCGTCCTGCACGGAGTGGTGGAACTGGGCGCGGCAGGCGTGCGGCCCGGTCCAGAACGCGAGTTCCCGCTCGGCGATGACGACCGGCGAGTCCGGGAACAGCGTCAGGTTGCCGATGTGGTCGTAGTGGGCGTGCGTGACCACGACGGTCGGCGCGGCTGCCGGCTCGACGCCCAGTGCCGTGTAGGCGGCGGCCGGGTCGAGCAGGAACGTCCGGTCGCGCGCCTGCCCGCCGGCCCGGGAGAACCCGGTGTCGACCAACACGGTCCGTTCACGGTCGCGGACGACCCAGAAGTAGTAGTCCATGTCGATCGGACCGTCGGGTTCGCGGTAGACGCCGTGGTTGAGATAGACGTCGCTGCGCACCGTCTGCCGGGTGCCGTACTTGACGATGACGACCTGGTAGGCCATCAGCCGAGCACTGTCGCGATGTGGCTCGCCGGCCCTTCCAGGTGCGGGAACCGGTCCCGGACCCGGCCGTCGTGCCCGGGCACGACGGTGGCCTTCGTGTCGGCGGCGAGCCGGTTGATGAACGCCAGTGCGGCGCGCATCTCGTCCAGGTCGGTGAACGCGAAGAACGGCCACTCGTTCTCGATCTGCTCGTAGAAGTGGGCGGCGTCGGCGGCCAGGATCAGCGGGCCGGATCGGGCGCGCACCAGCGTGAGCAGTTCACCGGGGCAGTGGCCGCCGACCGGGTAGACCGTGATGCCCGGGTAGACCTCGGTCTCCTCGGAGATCAGCCGCAGCCGGCCCTCCTTCTCCGCGGTGCGGACCGGTTCCAGGTGCTCGGCGACGGTGAACTCGCCGGCCAGCTGGTCGTTGTCCCACTTGGCGAACCAGTAGCGGTACTCGGCGGCACCGGACACGACCTGGGCGTTGGTGAACAGCTTCAGGTAGCCGATGTGGTCGTAGTGGAAGTGCGACGTGATGACCATGGACACGGCGAGCGGGTCGATGCCCAGCAGGTCCAGCCCGTCCGGTGTGGCCACCACCGGGATCTCGCCGAGCCAGTCCCGGGCCGGGATGTCGTAGCCGGTGTCCAGCAGCATGACGGTGTCGCCGTCCCGGATGACCCAGAAGTTGTACTCCATGTGCAGGTCGCCGTCGGGCTGCCCGTACGACGCGTAGTCGTGCAGCACCACGCTCTTCCGCGTGACCCGCTCCCCGTACTTGACCTGGATGACCTCGAGACCCTCTGACACGCTGACTCCTCGGTTGGACAACGATGGCCAGTCCGCCTGACTATATGATTGTCTGACAATCTAGGCAAGGGGGTGTGCCGGTCCTGGTCAGGGAGGTGTGGGGGTGGTGGTCAGGTGACGCGGAACCCGGTTGGCCGGTTGCCCGGCCGGCGGCGGAACCCGGTCACCCGGCGGCCGCGGAACCCAGTCGCCCCGGCCAGCGCCCAACCCAGCCGCCCCGCCAGCCGCAGAACCCCAGCCACCCGCCGATCACCGACCCCGCCGCCCCGGCCAGTCGCCAAACCCGGCCACCCCCGCCAGCCGGCGAACCCAGCCACCCCGCCAGTCGCCGAACCCCGGCCGCCAGCTGGCGGCGAAACCCCGTCGCCCGGCCGCGTCGCGCGTCGTGAGTCAGGCGCCGAGTTCGGCCCGCAGCAGCGCCGCTCCCCCGGCCATCGCGCGCATCTTGCCCTCCGCGCTCTCCCGCGGCAGGTACTTCATGCCGCAGTCGGTGGCGATGACGATCCGCTCGGGCGGCACCCGGTCGAACGCGCGACGGGTGCGCCGGGCGACCAGTTCCGGGGTCTCCACGTCCGGAGTGGACAGGTCGATCACGCCGAGGATGATCGTCTTGTCCGTCAGGTCGGACAGCACCCCGAGGTCGAGCCCGGACTGACCGGTCTCGATCGAGACCTGGTGGACCGGGCATCCGGCCAGTTCCGGCAGGAACGAGTAGCCCGACGGCCGGTCGTGGATGATCGCGGCGTAGCCGAAGCAGATGTGTACCGCCGTCGTGCCGGTGACTCCGTCCAGGGCGGCGTTGAGCGCGGCCAGGCCGTAGGCGCGGGCGGCGTCCGGGCGGGCCTGCATGTACGGCTCGTCGATCTGCACGATGTCCGCGCCGGCCGCGAACAAGTCCTTGATCTCGGCGTTCACGGCCGCCGCGTAGTCCATCGCGGCCGACTCGGCGTCCGGGTAGTGGTCGTTCTGCGCCTGCTGGGACATCGTGAACGGGCCGGGGACGGTCATCTTCACGGTGTGGTCGGTGTGCGCGCGCAGGAACCGCAGGTCGTCCACTTCGACGGGACGCGGCCGGCGGATCGGGCCGGTGATGCGCGGGACGGGGTTGGGGTGGCCGCTGCGGTCCAGGGCGGTGCCCGGGTTGTCGATGTCGATGCCGTCCAGTGCGGTGGCGAAGTGGTTCGAGTAGCTCTCCCGGCGCATCTCGCCGTCGGTGACGATGTCCAGGCCCGCGGTCTCCTGCGCGCGGATCGCCAGCACGGTCGCGTCGTCCTGGGCCTGCTTGAGGTATTCCGGCGCGACCCGCCACAGTTCCTTCGCGCGCACCCGCGGCGGGAACCGGCCGGCCAGCTTGGCCCGGTCGATCAGCCACTCCGGCTGGGCGTAGCTACCCACCAATGACGTCGGCAACAGCATGGGACCTCCACCTGATCGCGTTCGACACCGATCAGGCTACGGCGGTCACAGCCGTCCCGACGACATCGACGAGCGGGCCGGACGATCACCGCGATGCCGCACGCCTGCTCACCCGGCGGCGGGCGTGCTCGGCGTCGGCGTCGGCACGGCCCGGTGGCGGCGCCGCAGCCACCACCACACCGCGGCCGCGGGCCCGCCGAGGATCAGCGCGAACGGCAGCACGACGCCCACGACGACCAACGCCGCACCGAGCGCCGCGACGAACGCGTGCCACCCCGAACCGAGGCCGGCCAGGAAACCGCTCCGCTGCTCGGGTCGCGTGGGAGGCGACACCGGTGTGCGGCTGATGTGCACCGTGACCGCGGACAGCGCGACCTGACTGGTCAGCTCGGCGTTGCGCTGTTCCAGGGACTCCAGGTCGGACTCGCGCCGGGTCAGTTCCCCTTCGATGGAGACGATGTCACTGATCGAGTTCGCCCGAGCCAGCAGTGCGCGCACCCGATCGACGCTCGCCTGCTGCGACGCGATCCGGCTGTGGACGTCCACGAGCTGATCGGTCACGTCCTGCGCGGACGCGCCCTGGCCGGTCACGTGGCCGAGCGCACCGACATCCCGCAGCACCTGCTGCATGCGGCCCTGCGGCACCTGCAGCGTCAGCGTCGCCGTGGAGTCGTCGGCGTCCTCGTCGGCCGTGTAACCGCCTGCCGCCGCGGCGATGCCGGCCGCCCGCGCGGCGGCGTCCTGCACGTTCCGCGCGGTCAGCGTGATCGACGCCGACCTGATCAGCTGCCGGCCGGCCTGGGCCGTGGGCGGCAGCGTCACCTGGCCCGCCGAACCGGACCGGCCCGATGCCGCCGAGCCGCCCGCTTCCTTCTGCTGCGGCGCCGCGGCACGCGGCATCTGGCCCACGCCGGCAGCCGAGCCGGCGGCCGAGTCGCCTGCCGAGTTCGATGGCCCCGCCGAGCATCCGACCAGCACACCCACTGCCAGCACGCCGCCCGCCAACCCGGCCAGCACAGCTCTCCGCATCGTGCACTCCCGTGTCGTCGCGATCTCCTGTGCGACGGACGGAAGCCGGCGTCCCACCCGTTGGCCGGCGGTACGTCACGATTGCGTGTCGGGCTACGCCGTGGCCGAGGCGCCGGCCAGGACCTGTTCGCCTATAGAACCTCTCATGAGCCGAAGCGTATCGTCGCGAGGTCGATCAACGGCGCGTGACCGGGATCATCTTTTGGTCGGTCCCCACAAACTCCGGCTCACGGTGCTGTCGGTTGCCGCATTCTCACTACCTGCGAGTACGCGAGAGTGTTCAGGGTGAGTGTGGGGTAAGCCGCCCACAACGTCCCAGCTGCAGGAGGCTCGGTCGGGTGTTCAGTCGTGTCGCCATCGTCAACCGCGGAGAGGCCGCCATGCGGTTGATCCACGGTGTTCGGGAACTCGCCGCCGAGACCGGGGTGCGGATCGAGACCGTCGCGTTCTACACCGACGTCGACCGGACCGCGACGTTCGTGCGCGAGGCCGACCTGGGGTACGACCTCGGCCCGGCGTCCGCGCGGCCCTACCTGGACCTGGCCGTGCTGGAGCGGGCGCTGGTGGACAGCGGCGCGGACGCCGCCTGGGTCGGCTGGGGCTTCGTGGCCGAGGACCCGGCGTTCGCCGAGCTGTGCGACCGGCTCGGGGTGGCGTTCGTGGGGCCGACCGCCGAGGCGATGCGCAAGCTCGGCGACAAGATCGGCTCGAAGCTGATCGCCGAGGAGGTCGACGTCCCCGTCGCGCCCTGGAGCCGCGGTGCGGTGGACGACCTGGACACGGCCGTCCGGGTGGCCGGCGAGATCGGCTACCCGCTGATGCTCAAGGCGACCGCCGGTGGCGGTGGGCGCGGCATCCGGGTGATCCGGTCCGCCGAGGAACTCGCCGACGCCTACGAGCGCACCCGGATGGAGGCCGAGCGGGCCTTCGGCAGCGGCGTCGTGTTCCTGGAGCGCATGGTCAGCGGCGCCCGGCATGTCGAGGTGCAGGTCATCGCGGACGGTCAGGGCACCGCGTGGGCGTTGGGTGTCCGGGACTGCTCGGTGCAGCGGCGCAACCAGAAGGTCGTCGAGGAGTCCGCGTCCCCGGTGCTGTCCGCCGAGCAGGCTGGTGAGCTCAAGGCGGCTGCCGAGCGGCTGGCGGTGGCCGTCGGGTACCGCGGCGCGGGCACCGTGGAGTTCCTCTACCACCCCGGCGATCGGCGGTTCGCGTTCCTGGAGGTGAACACCCGGCTGCAGGTGGAGCACCCGATCACCGAGCTGACCACCGGCATGGACCTGGTGAAGGCGCAGCTGCACATCGCGGCGGGCGGGAAGCTGGAGGGCAAGCCGCCCGCGGAGATCGGGCACGCGATCGAGGCGCGGCTCAACGCCGAGGACCCGGACCGCGACTTCGCGCCGGCACCCGGCCGCATCGTCCGGCTGGACCTGCCCGCCGGGCCGGGCGTGCGGGTGGACACCGGTGTCAGCGAGGGCGACACCATCCCGGCCGACTTCGACTCGATGATCGCCAAGATCATCGCCTACGGGCGCGACCGCGACGAGGCGCTGGGCAGGCTGCGCCGCGCGATGGCCGAGACCACGGTGATCATCGCCGGTGGCGCGACCAACAAGAGTTTCGTGCTCGACCTGCTGGACCAGCCCGAGGTGATCGACGGGAGCGCCGACACCGGCTGGATCGACCGGGTGCGTGGCGAGGGGCGCCTGGTGTCGCAGCGGGGGTCCGCCGTGGCGCTCGCCGTCGCCGCGATCGAGGCGTACGAGGACGCCGAGGAGGTCGCGCGGCAGCGGCTGCTGTCCAGCGCGCACGGCGGCCGTCCGCAGGTGCAGTTGGACACCGACCGGCCGGTCGACCTGAAGCTGCGCGGCGTCGGCTACCGGGTGCGAGTCGCCAGGGTCGCGGCGCACCGCTTCCGCGTCGCGATCGTCGTGGGCAGCGCCGGCCTGCCGCATGCGGCCGACGTGGAGATCGAGCGGTTCGACCACCAGACCGGCCAGGTCATGGTCAACGGCAGCCACTTCCGCGTGGTCACCAACGCGCACGGCCCGACCCGCCTGGTCGAGGTGGACGGCGTGGCGCACCGGGTCAGCCACGACGAGGGCGGCGTGGTCCGCGCACCCGCGCCCGCGCTCGTGGTCGCCACCCCGCTGGAGGTGGGCGACGAGGTGGCGGCCGGCGCACCGGTGCTGGTGCTGGAGTCCATGAAGATGGAGAACGTGCTGCGCGCGCCGTTCCGCGCCCGGCTGCGGGAACGCTCGGTGGCGGTGGGCAGCCTGGTGGAGACGGGCGCCCCGCTGCTGCGGCTGGAGCCGTTGGCCGACGGCGGCGACCAGGCCGCCGAGCAGGACACCGGCGCCGACGTGGAACTCGACCTGCCGGCCGAGCCGACCGGGGTGCCCGCCGCCGAGCGGGTGGAGGTCGGGCTGCGCGACCTGCGCGGGCTGCTGCTCGGCTTCGACGCCGACCCGCAGGACGAGCGCCGGGTGCTGGACGGCTACGTCGCGGCGCGGTCGGCGACCACGCGGCCGCTGGCCGGCGAGATCGCGCTGCTGGAGGTGTTCGCCGACCTGTCCGAGCTGACCCGCAACCGGCCGGGGGGCGCCGACGCCACCGCCGACACGCAGGTGCACAGCCCGCGCGAGTACTTCCACACCTACCTGCAGAGCCTGGACGTGGACCGGGCCGGACTGCCCGACACGTTCCGGCAGCGGCTGACCACGGTGCTCGCGCACTACGGGGTGACCGACCTGGAACGCACGCCGGAGCTGGAGGACGCGGTCTTCCGGATCTTCCTGGCGCAGCGCCGCGCGGCCAGTGACGTCGTCGTGGTGACGACGATCCTGCGCCGCTGGCTGGCCGAGGCACCGCCGGGCGAGCCGCTGCGCGAGAAGGCGGGCCTGATGCTGGAGCACCTGGTCGCCGCGACGCAGGTGCGCTTCCCCGCCGTCGCCGACCTGGCGCGCGGCGTGGTGTTCGCGTGGTTCGGCCAGCCGCTGCTGCGCCGCAACCGGGCCCGGGTCTACGCCGAGGTGCGCCGGCACCTGCGGTACCTGGACGCGCACCCGGACGCGGCGGACCGTGCCGACCGGGTCGCCGTGATGGTGCGCAGCACCGAGCCGTTGGTGCGGCTGCTGGGACAGCGGCTGGTCCGCGGCGAGCGGAACAACGCGGTCATGCTGGAGGTGCTGACC
>DASZXM010001123.1:0-2991 GCA_035546415.1 Pseudonocardiaceae bacterium | reverse complement strand
CGGCGGAACGGCCGTGCAGGCCGAACGCCTCACGGTCGCCGCGGACCAGCTTGACCCGCTTGTCCGTGGTGACCCGGCCCAGCGCGCTCGCGGTGCCGGCCAGCAGCCGCAGCCCCGTGTGGCAGGGCAGTTCGGCGATGTCGTCCAACTCGAACGCGATCGGGTCGATGCCGCCCTCCTTGTACAGCTGGTCGACCGCGACCTGGGAGATCTCCACGTCCGCCATGCCGGTCCAGCCGGAGGGCACCACGTCCTGGGCGCGGTACTCGTCGGCGTCCAGGCCGACGGCCGCCGCCTTGACCCGCAGCGGAATGTCCTTGGTGACGAGCGTCACTTCGCCCGGGCCTTCGGCGGCGAGGTTCAGCGCGCACGCGAGGATGCGGGCGTCGTTGGCCTCGGCGCGGAAGCCGGCCGGCAGGACCCGCTGGTCGGAGTGGTTCAGTTCAACGTGCAGGGTGCCGCCCGTGTCGCCGATCGCGATTGGCTCGTCCAGCCTGCCGTACTTGAGGCGCAGGTCGTCGAGCAGGCGCAGGGCTTCCCTGGCGAACCAGCCGAGTTCGGGGTGATTGCGCTTGGCCTCCAGTTCACTGATCACCACGAGCGGCAGCACCACGGCATGTTCGGCGAACCGGGTAACCGCCCAGGGATCAGAGAGGAGCACCGACGTGTCCAGCACGTAGGTGCGCTGTGGCGGCTTCGAACGCCGCGGCTTGGTGGTACTGCCGCTGGCCGAGCCGGAAGTGAGGCTGGCGGTTCGCCGAGAAGGGCGCTGTGCGGTCACGGCAACTCCCTCGCGGACGCGGCACCACGCCCGCTCCTCGCTGGGCCGAGCATCACCCTGGCTGGGTTGGCAACCTGTCGCCGTGCGGCGTCAGGCTCGCCCACCACGAGGGCCGGATGCCGGCCCCCTCGCGCTTCGTGACACGACCAGGGCCTCCCGGGACGGTTCACAGGATGTGACCCGTCGTCCGCAAGCTACCTGCGTTTCGGCCATCTCTGCAGGCAGCCACACAGGTGATTCACCTACCGTTCGACGTAGCGGCCGGTCACCGAGCGTCGGTTCACACCGTTCACACGAGAAGATCCCCAGGTCAGAACGTTGTAAAAGAATTTTATGTGGTCCGGGTCACAGTTTGGCGGCAGGTGTCGTGTCGCGGGCGGTTCACTGCCGGCGCAATCCCCATCCACCCACGGGCGGACACCCGACAGAGGGGCGGGATTCGTACCAGAGGGGCAAGCCGCTCGCAGAACCAGCTGCCGGACAACACCATATCGAGCGACATCACGAATCAGGCTTGTCACACAATGGGGTAATCGGCGGGACATCGGGAACCAATTGAAGGTAACTTCGCGTCCCGAGGGCCCCAGCGTCACAAACCGTCGGGGTCGACGCTCAAACCCCCGGTATTTGAAGGAGAGTGTGCAAGTGCTGAAGAAGGCTGGCATTGTCACCGCGGCGGCAGTCGCTCTGTCGCTGGTCGCGGCCCCCGCTTTCGCCGCCACCGCCGCTCCGCAGAGCGGGCCCGTCGCGGCGCCTTCGGGCGACCACCACGGCGACTCCGACTTCGTGAGCTTCGGTGACGCCTACCGTACCTTCATCTGGGGCGGCGGCGCCCTGGGTGCTGGTGCTGCGGCCCTGGTCGCAGGTGCTTACACCGGCATCGCCACCACGCCGGCGGAGATCCTGCACTCCCTGGAGCACCACCACTGACACCTCGGTGGCGAACCGGGAAGGGGCCCGACCCAGTCGGGCCCCTTCCCGTGTCCTCATGACCCGAATCGGCGGTGTCGAATCGCGTAGTCGCGCAGCGCACGCAGAAAGTCGACGCGCCGGAAATCGGGCCAGTACGCTTCACAGAACCAGAACTCGGAGTGCGCGGACTGCCACAGCAGAAAGCCTGACATCCGTTGTTCACCCGATGTGCGGATCACCAGATCGGGGTCGGGCTGACCCGATGTGTACAAATGTTCGGCGATGTGGTCGACATCCAACACCTCCGCGAGTTCCTCGATCGAGGTACCCACTTCGGCGTGTTGCTGCAGCAGTTTTCGGACCGCGTCTGCTATTTCCTGCCGCCCGCCGTAACCGACGGCGATGTTGACCTCCATGCCCTCCCGGCCACTCGTCCGGGCGGCCGCGGCGGACAACCGGGAGGCCGTTTCAACTGGCAGCACGTCCAGGGCGCCGACGATGCGCAACCGCCACGGCGCGTCGGGCGCGGCCAGTTCGTCGACGACATCGGTGATGATCTCCAGCAGCGGCGTCAACTCGCTGTCCGGGCGGTTCAGGTTGTCCGTCGACAGCAGCCACATGGTGACGACCTGGACGTTCGACTCCCGGCACCAGCTCAGCAGGTCGGCGATCTTGCGCGCACCGACCCGATGACCTTCGCTCACGTCGGTGAAACCGGCTTCTCTGGCCCACCTGCGGTTGCCGTCCAGCATGATGCCGACGTGCCGCGGCCGCTCCGCACCGACCAGTTGACGAGTCAACCGCGACTCGTAGTAGCGGTAGATGATCTCCTTCACCAAGGCGCGAGGACCCACGTCAGTGAAGCGTACGCCGTTCGGGTCGCGCGCTTTCCTCGGCAGCGGGATGCCCGACGGCGGAGCACACTGGACCGTGTGAGCTTGGCGAACGTGCCGAACCGGTGGCAGGACCAGTCGGTGATCGACAGAGTGGTGACGGACGCCCGATCGGTAGCCGTCGTCGGCGTGAGCCCGAACCCGATGCGGCCCAGTCACCGGGTGGCCGCCTATCTGCGGGACAGCGGACTGCGGGTGTACCCGGTCAACCCGGCGATCCAGTCGTGGGTCGGCCTGCCGGCGTACCCGGACCTGGCCGCCGTGCCCGAGCCGGTCGACATCGTCGACGTCTTCCGGCGGCCCGAGGTGGTGCTACCGGTGGCGGCACAGGCCGTCGCGGCACGTGCGGGTGCGCTGTGGCTACAGCTGGGTGTGCTGAACGAGGAGGCCGCGGACGTGGCGGCG
>DASZXM010001122.1:0-1782 GCA_035546415.1 Pseudonocardiaceae bacterium | reverse complement strand
TGGTCACGCGCAACACGGCCGACGTGGAGTCGACGGGCGTCAGGCTGCTCAACCCGTTCGGCAGAGCTCAGACCTCGAAGCGGTAGCCCATGCCGGGTTCGGTGAGCAGGTGCTTCGGGTGGGCCGGTTCGCGTTCCAGTTTCCGGCGCAGTTGCGCCAGGTAGACGCGCAGGTAGTGGGATTCCGTGGCGTACGCGGGACCCCACACGTCCTGGAGCAGTTGTTTCTGGGCGACCAGGCGGCCGCGGTTGCGGACCAGGACCTCCAGCACGCCCCACTCGGTGGGCGTCAGGTGCACCTCCACGCCGTCCTTGCGGACCTTCTTGGCCACCAGGTCCACCGTGAACGAGTCGGTCTCCACGACGGCTTCCTCGCCGTCGCCCGCTGACGTCGTCGCCCTGCGCACCGCGGCGCGCAGCCGGGCCAGGAACTCGTCCATGCCGAACGGCTTGGTGACGTAGTCGTCCGCGCCCGCGTCCAGCGCCTGGACCTTGTCCACCGAGTCCCTCCGCGCCGACAGGACGATGATCGGCACCGTGGACCAGCCGCGCAGGCCGGCGATCACCTCCGTGCCGTCCAGGTCGGGCAGGCCCAGGTCGAGGACGATCACGTCCGGTTTGCCGTCGACCGCGGCGCGCAGGGCCGCCGTGCCGTCGTACGCGGTGAGCACCTGGTAGCCGCGGGCCGCGAGGTTGATCCGCAGTGCGCGGACGATCTGCGGCTCGTCGTCAACCACCAGCACCTTGACCGGAGGCCTGCCGTTCGGGGGTGTCGTCGGGGCTGTCATCCCTGTTGTCCTCCTGTGCCGCCGGAAGCGAGATCACGACGGTGAGCCCACCGCCCGGGGTGTCCTCGGCACGAATCGTGCCACCCATGGCCTCCATGAACCCCTTGGCGACGGACAGGCCGAGGCCCACGCCGACCGTCGCGTCGCGGTCGCCCAGACGCTGGAACGGGGCGAACACCGCGCTGTCGGAGTTCTTCGGCAGTCCCCTGCCGTGGTCGACGACACGCAGTTCGACCTGGCCGCCGTAGGCGCTGGCGCGGACCGCGACCACCGGGTCGCCCTCACCCTTGCCGTGCCGCAGCGCGTTGTCCACGACGTTCGCGACGACGCGTTCCAGCAGGCCGATGTCCGCCAGCACCACCGGCAGGCGCTCGTCGACGTCGACCTCGACGTGCCGGCGGTCGTCGATGCCGGACATGGCCCGTGCGACGACCTCGTCGTAGCCGACCGGCCGGATCTTCGGCTCGACGGCACCGGTGGCCAGCCGGGACGAGTCGAGGAGGTTGTCCACCAGGCCGGTCAGCCGGTCGGTGGACTCCTCGACCGTGGCGAGCAACTCTTCCGTGTCGCGCGGGTCGAGGTGCAGTTCCGGGTCGCGGAGACTGCCGATGGCGGCCTTGATGGACGTCAGCGGCGTGCGCAGGTCGTGGCCGACCGCGGACAGCAGCGCCGTGCGCAGCTCGGTCGTCTCCGCCTTCCGCTTCGCGGCCACGGCCTGCGCCATCGCCCGCTGCTGCCGCAGCGCCAACAGTGCCTGGCCGGCCGCCGCCTCCAGCGCCTGCCGGTCGGTCGCGGGCAGCGCGCGGCCCTTGATGGCCAGGTGCACGTCGTCGGTGACCGGCACGTCCGTGTCGGCCTCGTCGGGTTCGTCGCACGGCTTCGGGCCGGCGCACGCGACGCGGTGCCACTCGCCTGCCTCGCGTTCCAGCAGCGCCACCGAACTGAGGCCGAAGTTCTCCTGGATCTTCTCCAGCAGGCGGACCAGCGGCATGGGG
>DASZXM010001121.1:0-5947 GCA_035546415.1 Pseudonocardiaceae bacterium | reverse complement strand
GCGCACCGTGCGCACCACGAACAGCGTGCCCAGCAACAACACCACGCCGGCCGCCGTGCCGATCATCGCCACCCGAACGGGTGTCCAGTCCTTCACCGCGGCCATCGGCAGCACGGGCTTGATCGTCGAGTTCGACACCGCCGGCACGTTGTTCTGGCCGGGGATGGACGCCGTGAGCGCGGCCACCGGGTCGATGATGCCGTAGCCGACCTGGTTGTTGCGATCACCAGCACCGGTCGGGTGCTGGGCCGTCGCCTCGATCCGCGCCACCACCTGGTGCGCGTTCAGGGTCGGGTACTTCGCCCGCACGAGCGCGACCACGCCGGCCACGTACGGTGCGGCGAAGCTGGTGCCCTGCAACGAGACCGGCTGGCCGTTCTCCGTGGTGCTGTTGGACAGGCCGGTGCCGTTCTGGCCCGGGTCGACCGAGGTGATGTACTGCCCGGGCGCGGCGATCGTCACCCACGGGCCCCACACCGTGAACGGCGACGGGGCGCCGGTGGTCGGGTCGACCGACGCGACCGACACGACGTCGTTGGCGTACACCGGCGGGATCTGGACCTGGCTGACGTCGTTCGGGTTGGGGTTGTTGTTCTGGCCCGCGTTCGAGCACTGCGACGCCTGCTGGCCGTTCTGGTCGGTGTTGCTGTTGCCGGAGCTCAGGTTGCCCGCGGCCGCGATGACGACCTTGTCCTTCACGTTGTACGCGTAGTCGATGGCCGCCTGGAGTTCCCTGGCCGACTGCGTGTTCAGGGTCAGCGGTGCCGCGTGCGCCAGTACGCAGTCGTCCACCGACATGGTAATGACGCCGACGTCGGGCCGGTCGGCGGCGAACTTGATCGCCTCGGCGAGGGTCTGCAGGTCACCGGCCGGCTTCGTCTGGCCGTCCACCTGCGCCGAGTAGTGCGTGCTGGTGTGTTTGATCGCGAGGATCTTGGCGTCCGGCGCCACACCGGTGAACGCCGTGCCCTTGCCCCGCGTGTCGGCGGCGATGATGCCGGCCACGATCGTGCCGTGGCCGTCGCAGTCGGACAGTGCGTTGCCGTCGTGCAGGATGTAGTCCCCGCCGTTCTCCAGCCGGCCGCCGGTGGTCAGGAACGGGTGCTTGTTGACGCCGGTGTCGATCTCGGCGACCGTGACGCCCCTGCCGGTGGAGAACTGGTGGGCCTCGTCGATGTTGAGCATCTCCTGCGCGGGCGGCCGGTCGGTCAGCTGGGCCGCGCCGACGCCACTCTGGATGCAGCCGCCGCCGTTGCCGTTCTGCTGCGTGAAGTTGGCGTCCGGCCTGCCTTGTGGCGTGTCCGGTGGCAGTTGGCCCAGAGCGCCGGGGTCCAGCGGCGGCGGGGCCCATGCGGACGGTCCGATCACGCCGTTGGCCGTGCCCGGGTCGTCGGCGAACGCGGGCGCGCCCGCCGGGCCGATGGCCACGAACAGCGCCGACGCCACGATCGCCGTCGCCCTGTTGCGCAGGGTCTTGTTCACCAGGATGTCCTCACCCGAAGTGCGCGTGGCGGATCGTGCCGTAGAGGTTCATCACGGCCAGCGCCAGCGGCAGCACCGACACGATCAGCACGGCCTCCAGCACGTCGACCGACCGCCGCAGCACCGGCGAGAACCGCTGCTCCGGGAACACGATGCCGATCAGCAGCGCGCCCGCCGCGATCACCAGCAGCGCCCCGAACACGTAGATCAGCCGGTCGAGTGACGACGACTCGACCGTCCAGCCGACCAGCAGGCCGGCGGCGGTGAGCATGCCGGTCACCAGCAGCGCGACTGCCTGGGCGCCGTTGGCGTAGGTGCGGCCGCGCAGCAGCAGCACGGCGGCGACGGCCGCGCCTTCCAGGACGCCCCAGATGCCGGGAGCACCCGCCGCGACCACCGCGGACAGCGCCGCCGTGCCGCCACAGCCGACGATCATGCCGGTCATGTACTCGTGGGCCATGCCGGTGCGCCGCTCGATGACCCGGAAGTCCGGGAAGCCGGAGTCCTCGCGCAGGTCGTCGGCGTCGCGCGGCACGCTGGGCAGCGGCAGCTTGGCCAGCTGGATCGTCACCCTCGGCAGCATGGACAGCGCGGCCAGCGCCACGGCGGCCGCGCCCGCGCCGATCGTCGTGGGCGGCTCGGTGATCAGCGTGCCCACCAGGAAGGCCAGGGCACCCAGGCCGCTGGCGGTGGCCGCCGCGATGAACACGGTGATGCCCGAGCCGACGACCATGATCGCCGCAGCCGACACGATGAGCGTGAACACGCAGGCCAGCAGCAGGTTCGCCGCCCCCGGCGTGCCGGGCACGACGTACAGGCCACAGACGAACGCCATGGGCAGGCCACCGGCCGCCGCGATGACCACGCCGGTGGTCGCCGCGTCGTAGGCGTGCGTGATGGTGGCGCCGATGGCGACCGCCAGGATCGCGACCACGCCGGCCGCGATGGCGGGCGCGATGCTCTGCCCGCCGCCCACCGGCCCGGCCAGCAGTGCGGCGACCGCGGCGAGGACCAGCGTCAGACCGCCCGCGACGTGGCCGATGCGGTGTGCCGTCTCCTTGGTCCACGGGCGGAAGCTCGTCGGCGTGGCCTCGGCGATCGCGTCGACGACGTCGTCGTACAGCGGCGGGGGCGGGTTGTCCGAGCGGCGCCGCAGTTGCAGCAGGTCGCCGTCGACGACACCCAGCGAGGCCAGGGTCCGGCTCGGGTCGAGTGGGCTCTCGCCCAGCCTGGCCAGACACCAGCCGCCGTGCCGCGCGCCGCCGTCCGGTGTGGCCTCCTTGGCCATGTCCAGCAGCATCGGCAGCAGGTCGGCAATGGACACGTCAGCCGGGAGTGCGACGTCGATGCGCGTCCGAGGTGCCACCACCGTCACCCGGCTGAACACCGTCGTTCCGGTCGCCACCAGCGCCCCCTTCGGGTCTCGATCGATGTGGTGCCCACCTTGGCCGACCCGTCGACCGGCACCAACTGTGTCGAACCGACCTCCGGGGGTGGTGAGCGCCCCTAGTATGGCCTTACCGGGACCAGAGGTTGGACGGTTCGGGCGAACATGTCGGATCTGGCCGCGTGCGGGTGGCCGGTCTCACGAGTCGAGAGGTACCTGATTCGGTGAGTACGCTGCAGTTCAAGCGGACGCCGAGGCTGGCAGCACCGCGCCGCCCCGGTGGCGAGGTGCACCTGGAGCCACCACCCGAAGTGCCGAGGACCATTCCGGGAAACATCCTGATGAAGGTCCTGCCGATCGTGATGATCTTCATGTCCGTCGGCATGATGGGTTTCATGTTCGTCATCAGCAAGAACAACCCGTCCACCCTGCTGATGGGCGGCATGATGATGATGGGCACCGTCGGCATGATGGCCGGCGGCGGTGGCCGGGGCAACAAGAAGGCCGAGATGAACGAGGACCGCAAGGACTACCTGCGGTACCTCGGCCAGATGCGGGAACGCGCCCGGGAGGCCACCAACGAGCAGCGCGCCGAGCGCGAGTGGGTGCACCCGGACCCGCAGACGCTGTGGTCGATCGCGACCAGCCGCCGCATGTGGGAGCGCCGGTCCGCCGACTCCGACTTCATGCACCTGCGGGTCGGCCGTGGCTCGCAGCGGCTGGACACCCGCCTGGTGCCGCCGCAGACCGGCCCGGTCGAGGAACTGGAGCCGATCGCGACGCTGGCGCTGCGCCGGTTCGTCCGCGCTCACTCGATCGTGCCGGAGTTGCCGGTGTCGATCGCGCTGCGCAGCTTCGCTGCCGTCGGCCTGCAGGGCGAGCGCAGCCAGACCCGCGCCCTGGCCCGGGCGATGATCGGCCAGATGGCCACCTTCCACACGCCGGACGACCTGCTGATCGCCGTCGTCACGTCGGGCAAGGCGAAGAGTGAGTGGGAGTGGGCGAAGTGGCTGCCGCACGTGCAGAGCCCCACCCTGGTGGACGGCATCGGCGCGCTACGGCTGATCTCCGGCTCGCTGGCGCAGATCGAGCAGTACCTGGACGAGGAGCTGCGGGACCGGCAGCGGTTCACGCGTAACGCCCCGCCGTTGACCGACCAGCCGCACATCGTGATCGTGATCGACGACGGCGAGGTGACCCGCGAGGAGAACATCATCCTCGAGGAGGGCCTGGTCGGCGTCACGCTGCTGGACCTGTCCGAGTCGCTGGGCAACCTGACGTCCCGCCGCGGCCTGCGGCTGGTGGTCGAGGAGGGCCGCCTCGGCGCGCGCAGCGCGAGCGGCGTGGAGTGGTTCGGCAGGCCCGACTCGATGTCCGCGGTCGAGGCGGAGGCCCTGGCGCGGCGGCTGTCGCCGTACCGGATGGGCCTGCAGCAGGAGTCCAGCGACGAGGACCCGCTGTCGGCCAACCCCGACCTGCTGGAGATGCTCGGCGTCCAGGGCGACCCGATCACGTTCGATGTGCAGCAGGCGTGGCGGCCGCGGCCGGTGCGCGACCGCTACCGCGTCCCGTTCGGCCTGGGTGAGAACGGCCAGGTCGTGGAGCTGGACATCAAGGAAGCGGCCATGGAGGGCATGGGCCCGCACGGCCTGTGCGTCGGCGCCACCGGTTCCGGCAAGTCGGAGTTCCTGCGCACCCTGGTGCTGGCGATGCTGTCCACGCACTCCAGTTCCTCGCTGAACATGATCCTGGTGGACTTCAAGGGTGGTGCGACGTTCCAGGGCTTCGACGAGGCCCCGCACGTCGCGGCGACCATCACCAACCTGGCAGGCGACCTGACCCTGGTCGACCGCATGAAGGACGCCATCGCCGGTGAGGTGAACCGGCGCCAGGAGCTGCTGTCCCAGGCCAACGCGAAGAACGTGTGGGACTACGAGAAGATGCGCGAGAACGGCGCCGACCTCGACCCGCTGCCGGCACTGTTCATCTGCATCGACGAGTTCTCCGAGATGCTGGTCGCCAAGCCGGACTTCATCGACATCTTCCTGCAGATCGGCCGTGTCGGCCGGTCGCTGCAGATGCACATGCTGCTGGCCTCGCAGCGCCTTGAGGAGGGCAAGCTGCGCGGTCTGGACACCTACCTGTCGTACCGGATCGGTCTGAAGACGTTCTCGGCGGCGGAGTCGCGGGCGGCGATCGGTGTGCCGGACGCGTTCGAACTGCCGCCGATCCCGGGCTCGGGCTACCTGGCCATGCAGGGCGAGCCGATGATCCGGTTCAAGGCGACGTACGTGTCGGGTCCGTTCCGGCCCTCCGGCATGCAGGTGGCGGGTCCGTCGGCGCCGATCACCAGCGACCGCAGGCCGAAGCTGTTCGTGCCGGACTACGTGGAGATCCCCAAGGAGCCGGAGAAGCCGAAGGAGCAGGTGATCCGGCCCAAGGAGGAGGAGAAGAACGAGCCGACCTACCTGGAGCTGATCGTCAAGAAGCTCAACGGCCAGGGGCCGCCCGCGCACGAGGTGTGGCTGCCCCCGCTGGCCGAGCCGCCGTCGATCGACCAGTTCCTGCCGCCGTTGGGCCCGACCGAGGACCGCGGCCTGTCGGCGACCGGGTTCTTCGGCAACGGCCGGTTGCAGGTGCCGCTGGGCATGGTGGACAAGCCGTTCGAGCAGCGGCGCGACCTGCTGTGGGCGGACTTCTCCGGTGCGGCCGGTCACGGTGCGATCGTCGGCGGTCCGCAGTCGGGCAAGTCGATGCTGCTGCGCACGCTGATCATGTCCATGGCGGTCACGCACACCCCGGAGGAGGTCCAGTTCTACTGCCTGGACCTGGGTGGTGGCACGTTGGCGACGATGACGGCCCTGCCGCACGTCGGCGGGGTGGCCGGCAGGCTGGACCCCGACCTGGCCCGCCGGATGGTCGCCGAGATGACCACGCTGGTCACCGAGCGGGAGGCCAGGTTCCGGGACAACGGCATCGACTCGATGACCGAGTTCCGCAACCGGAAGCGGCGCGGTGAGCTGCCCGAGGACCTGCACGGTGACGCGTTCCTGATCGTGGACGGCTGGCTGAACTTCC
>DASZXM010001120.1:0-6154 GCA_035546415.1 Pseudonocardiaceae bacterium | reverse complement strand
GCGAACCGCGAACCGCGAACCGCGAACCGCGAACCGCGAACCGCGAGGCAGTATCCATCCCGGTGAGCGGGCCGGGAAGTGTCGCTCCTGCTCAGGAATTCGCGGCTGCTTCTTCGCGGCGGCGGGTTTCTGCTTTTTCCGCCTGCCAGCCGTCCTCGTTCTTGCCGCGGCGCCAGTAGCCGGAGATCGACAGCATGTTCTTCGCCACTCCGCGCTCGTTCAGCAGGTGGCGGCGTAGGTCCGCGACGAAGCCCGCTTCGCCGTGGACGAACGCGTTGACCACGCCCTCGCGGAACTCCAAGCCCCGTACCGCGGCCACCAGCGCTTCGCCGGCCGCTTCCGGCGACGGGTGGTCCGACCGCAGCAGCCAGCGGATGTCCACGTCGCCCGGGGTGGTCAGCTTCTGGATCTCCGACTCGTCCTCGACCAGCGCGAACACGACCGCCGGGGCGCCGTCGGGCAGCGCTTCGAGTGCCGCTCCGATCGCCGGGAGGGCCGCCTCGTCGCCGACCAGCAGGTGCCAGTCCGCTTCGGGTGACGGGGCGTAGGCGCCGCCGGGGCCGCGGACGATCACCTTGTCGCCGGGTTGCGCTGCTGCCGCCCACGGTGCCGCGACACCTTCGTCGCCGTGTGTGACGAAGTCGATCGCCAGGTCACCGGCTGCCGGGTCGAACCAGCGGACCGTGTACGTGCGGGTCGTCGGCCACTGGTCGCGGGGGAACTCGGCGCGGATCACGTCGAGGTCGATGGGGGTCGGGTAGTCGACGCCCGGCTGCGGGAACAGCAGTTTCACGTACTTGTCGGTGAAGCCGTTGTCGGTGAACGGGCCGTTGAGCACGACGCGGACCATGTGTGGCGTCAGCCATTCCGTCCGTGTCACCGTCATCGTGGCGATGCCCCGCTTGCGCCGCTCCGGCATGCAAACCTCCCGCGATTAGCTGAGCCTAGCCTAACCTACGCCTCCGTGACGCGGAGCAGGCCTTCCTGCACGACCGTCGCGATGTGCGCGCCCGACTCCGTGAAGAACCGGCCCATCGCCAGGCCACGGGCGCCGGACGCGGACGGTGAGACGCAGTCGTAGAGGAACCATTCGTCCGCACGGAACGGCCGGTGGAACCACAGCGCGTGGTCCAGGCTCGCGCCGCGCACGTCACCCCAGTACACGCCGTGCCGCGCCAGGACCGCGTCCAGCAGCGTCATGTCCGAGCAGTACGTCAGCACGCACACGTGCAGCAACTGATCGTCGGGCAGCACACCGTCGGCGCGCATCCACACCTGTTGCCGGCCGTCGGACTCCGAGTCCCGCGACAGCCACGGCGGCTGGCGCACGTAGCGCATGTCGATCGGCCTCGGTGTGGACAGCAGGCGCTCGCGCAGCGCCGGGTTCGACATCGCCAGCGACGCGTACGTCGGCAGCGTGTCCGGTCCCGGCACGGACGGCATCGATTCGCCGTGGTCCAGGCCCGGCTCGGTGATCTGGAACGACGCCGACAGCGCGAAGATCGCCTTGCCGCGCTGCACCGCCGTCACCCGCCGCGTCGTGAACGACCGGCCGTCACGGATCTGGTCGACCTCGTACACGATCGGGATGCTCGGGTCGCCCGGCCGGATGAAGTACGCGTGCAGTGAGTGCACGCGTCGCTCCGCCGGCACCGTCCGACCGGCCGCGATCAGCGCCTGACCGGCGACCTGGCCGCCGAACACCCGCAGCGGTGACCGACCGACCGGGCTGACACCGCGGAAGATGTTCTCCTCGATCCGCTCCAGGTCGAGCAGCGCGACGAGCTGGTCGAGGACGGGCTGCCCGTGGGGCACCCCGTCCACGTCCAACGGCGCTGAAACGTCTGTCATCGCACACCCTCCACCGGCGGGTGCGACGTCAGGCGTGGTCCTCCTCGCCGAGCCGGTGCACCCTGATCAGGTTCGTCGACCCGACCGTACCGGGCGGCGATCCGGCGACGATGACCACGAGGTCGCCCGGCTGGTAGCGGTCCATCGCCAGCATCGACGCGTCCACCTGTCGGACCATCGCGTCCGTCGAGTCGACCGACGGCACCAGGAACGTCTCCGTGCCCCAGGTCAGCGCCAACTGGCTGCGCACGCCCTGTTCCGGCGTGAACGCCAGCAGCGGCAGCCGGGTGTGCAGGCGGGCCAGCCGCCGCACCGTGTCGCCGGACTGCGTGAACGCCACCAGCGCCTTCGCGTTGAGCCGCTCGCCGATGTCCCGGGCCGCGTACGAGATGACGCCCCGCTTGGTGCGCGGCACGTGGGTCAGCGGCGGTGGGACGACGGACTCGTTCTCCACGGCACAGACGATCTTCGCCATCGTCTGCACGGTCTCCACGGGGTACCGGCCGACGCTCGTCTCACCCGACAGCATCACCGCGTCCGCGCCGTCCAGCACGGCGTTGGCCACGTCGGACGTCTCGGCGCGGGTCGGCCGCGGGTTGTTGATCATCGAGTCGAGCATCTGCGTCGCCACGATCACCGGCTTGGCGTTCTCCCGGGCGATCTGGATCGCCCGCTTCTGCACCAGCGGCACCTGCTCCAACGGCAGTTCCACGCCCAGGTCACCGCGGGCCACCATGATCCCGTCGAACGCGAGGACGATCGCCTCCAGGTTGTCGACGGCCTCGGGCTTCTCGATCTTCGCGATCACCGGCAGCCGGCCACGGCCCACGCGGTCCATGACCTGGTGGACCAGGTCGATGTCGGCAGGTGAGCGGACGAACGACAGGGCGATGAAGTCGACACCCAGGTGGAGGGCGAACTCCAGGTCCTCGATGTCCTTCTCGGACAGCGCGGGCACGGACACGTCCATGCCGGGCAGCGAGAGGCCCTTGTTGTTCGACACCTGACCGCCGACGGTGACCTTGCAGACCACGTCCTGGCCCTGCACATCCGTCACCACCAGCTCGACCCGGCCGTCGTCGACCAGGAGCCGGTCATCGACCTTCGCGTCCTTCGCGAGGCCCTTGTAGGTGGTCGAGACCCGGTCGTGGGTGCCGGCGACGTCGTCGATGGTCACCCGCACCGTGTCGCCGGTGCGCCACTCGACGGGGCCACCGGCGAACGTGCCGAGGCGGATCTTCGGGCCCTGCAGGTCGGCCAGCACGCCGACCACGCGGTTGGACTCGGCCGCCGTCGTCCGGACGAGGTCGTACACCTGCTTGTGGTCCGCGTGACTGCCGTGGCTGAAGTTCATCCGTGCCACATCCATGCCGGCCGCGACCAGGTCCCGGAGCTTCTCCGGGGTGGCTGTCGCCGGCCCCATGGTGCACACGATCTTCGCGCGTCTAGTCACGATTCGTCAGCGTAGCCCTGTCCGCTGGACCGATCCAGGGCACCCGGTGCGATTGACCTCCCGTTTTCCGCCCGGTCACGCGACGTTCAGGCATGGTCGACGGTGCGCTACCGGCGAAACCGCGTGTCCTACCTGGGGTTGCGCTCGTCGGACACGCCGATGTGGTCGGCGGCCCACTCGTTCAGGTCGCGCAGTTGGCGCCACCGGGTGCGCACGCGGTCGGCCGTTTCCGGGGTGTGCAGGGCGTCGTCCGGTTCGTAGGACGTGCCCGCCCACAACGACTTGTGCCGCAGCAGGTCGATGCGCGGATGGTCGGCGTCGTACCCGCGCGGGGCGGTCTTCAGGCGTTCGCCGCGCACGTCGAAGCCCTGCTTGCGCAGCTTCGCCAGGATCGTCTCCATCCGGGCTCCGCGCAGGTCGTCGGCGAGCGACTCGCGCAGCCTGCGCAACTGGTCGGGTTGGGCGTGGAAACAGCCGCCGGCCACGAACAACCCGTCCGGACCGATCTGCACGTAGTAGGCGCCACCACCACGGCCGGCCTCGATGACACCGCCGCAGTGCGTCTTGTACGGCGTCTTGTCCTTCGAGAACCGAACATCTCGGTACGGCCGGAAGATCTTCGCCGTGCCGAGGTCGCCGAACTCGGCCACCAGGTCGTCCAGCAGCGCCTGCATGGGCGCGCGGACGTCGGACTCGTACACGTCGCGGTTGTCCGTCCAGTACGCCTTGGAGTTGTCCGCGACGAGGCCGTCGTAGAAGTCGATCGCGTGCTCACCGAATCCGGTGAACTTCCTAGCCACCACATGCACACGGTAGCGTCGTGATCGCGTGACCAGCACGACGCACTCGGGGAGCGTGGCGCATGCACGATGATCGGGCCCTGGTCGAAGGCCGTGTTTCCCGGGTGATGCGGGAACGCATCCGCCCCGCCGTGCACGGCGGGGCGGTGCCGGCGGCGATCGCGGTGTGGCACGCACCGGACGAACCCGTGCCGGTCGCGGAGGCGCTGGCCGCCGAGTACTCCCCCACGCAGGTCGGCCAACCGTGGGGGCCGCCGTGGGGCACGAGCTGGTTCCGGGTGTCCGCGACGGTACCCGCGGAGTGGGCCGGGCGGATCGTGGAACTCGTCGTCGACCCCGGTTTCCACGCCGTCACACCGGGTTTCCAGTGCGAGGGGCTGGTGTACCGGGCGGACGGCACACCGGTGAAGGGCGTGCACCCGGACAACCGGTGGGTGCGCATCGGCACGCCCGTGGCAGGCGGTGAGGACGTGCTGCTGTACGTGGAGGCGGCGGCCAACCCGGTCGTCATGGAGAACCCGCCTTTCCGGCCGACCCCGTTGGGTGACAAGGCCACGGCGGGCACGGCTCCGCTGTACCGGACGGCAGCGTTCGACCTGGTCGTGTTCGAGCAGGAGGTCGCCGAACTGGTGACCGACATCGAGGTCGTCGACCAGTTGATGCGCGAACTGTCCACCGGCGACCAGCGCCGCTGGGAACTGTTGCGCGCCCTGGAACGCGCACTGGACCGCCTCGACCTGCAGGACATCCCGGCAGGCGCCGGCAAGGCACGCGCCGAACTGGCCGACGTGCTGGGCCGCCCGGCGCACGCCAGCGCGCACCGGATCTCCGCGGTCGGCCACGCGCACATCGACTCGGCGTGGCTGTGGCCGCTGCGCGAGACGGTACGCAAGGTGGCCCGCACGGCGTGCAACGTGACGGACCTCATGGACGACCACCCGGGGTTCGTGTTCGCCATGTCACAGGCCCAACAGCTGGCGTGGATGCGCGACCACCACCCGCTCGTGTTCGAACGGATCAAGGCGAAGGTGGCGGCCGGCCAGTTCGTCCCGGTCGGCGGCATGTGGGTGGAGTCGGACACGAACATGCCCGGCGGCGAGGCGATGGCCCGCCAGTTCACCCACGGCAAGCGGTTCTTCGCCGACGAGTTCGGCATCGAGACCCGCGAGGTGTGGCTGCCCGACTCGTTCGGCTACAGCGCGGCGCTCCCCCAGTTGGTGCGCCTGTCGGCGTCGGACTGGTTCCTGACGCAGAAGATCTCGTGGAGCCAGACGAACAAGTTCCCGCACCACTCGTTCTGGTGGGAGGGCATCGACGGGACGCGGGTGTTCACGCACTTCCCGCCCGCCGACACGTACAACTCGGAGATCGCCGGCCGGGAACTGGCGCACGCGGCGGACAACTTCCAGGAAAAGGGCCGGGCGACGCGATCGCTGGTGCCGTTCGGGTACGGCGACGGGGGTGGCGGTCCGACCCGGGAGATGCTGGCGCGGGCGGCCCGCCTGGCCGACCTGGAGGGTTCGCCTCGGGTGACGATCGAGTCGCCCGCGGAGTTCTTCACCAAGGCGGTCGCGGAGTACCCGGACGCGCCGGTGTGGGCCGGTGAGCTGTACCTGGAGTTCCACCGTGGCACGTACACCAGCCAGGCGCGGACGAAGCACGGCAACCGGCGCAGCGAGCACCTGCTGCGGGAGGCGGAGCTGTGGGCGGCGACGGCGGCGGTGCGCCTGGGGTTCGACTACCCGTACGACGTGCTGGACCGGGTGTGGAAGACGGTGTTGTTGAACCAGTTCCACGACATCCTGCCGGGGTCGTCGATCGCCTGGGTGCACCGGGAGGCGGAGCGGACCTACGCGGCGGTGGCAGATGAGTTGGAGTCGGTCGTCGACGCGGCGCTGACGGCGCTGACCGGAGCCGGCGGGTCCACGGGTTCGGGGTCGGTCGTCTTCAATGCGGCGCCGCACGCCCGGGCCGGGGTGCCGGCGATGGGTGCGGGTGCGCCGGAGGCGCCGAGCCGGGCGTCGCTGGCGCAGCCCGACGGTGCGGGCGG